>NZ_LZKY01000105.1:0-16751 GCF_001673055.1 Mycobacterium sp. 1245801.1 | reverse complement strand
TCGGGGTGGTGCCGGCCGCGTCGACTACCGTTGCGTTGCTGACGGATCCGTTCTGCGCGGCGCATCCGTTGGTCCGGGTTCAGCTCGAGGTCAACCTGCGCTCGGCCGGCATCGTGGAACGCGTCCGCAGGTTCGAACTGGACGCGGGCATCCTGTATCCGGACCAACAGGACACGGCCGACCTGCTGGTCACCCCGCTGTATCACGAGCAGCCGGTGCTCATCGCCGCCGCCGAACTCCTTGGAGGGGAAGCGAATAACATGACGTGGTCGGACGCCGTGCAGTTGCCGCTGTGCCTGCTGACGCAGGGCATGCGGGGGCGCCGGCTCATCGACGACGCGCTGGCCACCCATGGCCTGCAGGTGACCCCGCGGCTGGAAACCGATTCCGTGGCAGCGCTGTTCGCGCACGTCCGCACCGGCCGGTGGGCGAGCATCGTGCCGCAACCGTGGATTCACACCCTGGGCGTGCCCGCCGGGGTCAGCGTGCTGGCGTTGCGGCGCCCGTCGGTCACCGCGTTGATAGCGCTGGTCACCAACCGGGCCGAGCCGGGCTCGTTGCTGACCCGCGCGCTGCGCCGCACCGCGCGCGAGGCCCGCATCGGCGCGACGCTCAGCGAGCCGTCCTAGCGGCGCTGATCGGCGCCGCCTATCGGCCGGTCGGAATCGCGTCTTGGACAACCGCGCGGTCGCCGTCTGAGACTGGGCCTGACCGCCGGCTGAAGGAGAACTCGATGGCCAAATGTGTGATGGTGCTCTACCCCGACCCCGTCGACGGGTACCCGCCGCGCTACGCGCGCGACAGCGTCCCGGCGATCCAGGGATACCCCGACGGCAGCACCGTGCCGACCCCGTCGACGATCGACTTCACTCCTGGCGAGCTGCTCGGCTGTGTGTCGGGGGCTTTGGGGCTGCGCAGGTTTTTCGAAGATGCCGGGCACGAATTGGTGGTGACGTCGGACAAGGACGGCCCCGATTCGGAATTCGAGCGCGAGCTGGCCGATGCGGAAATCGTGATATCGCAACCGTTTTGGCCGGCCTACCTGACCAAGGAGCGCATCGCCAAGGCGCCCAACCTCAAGTTGGCCCTGACCGCCGGCATCGGCTCGGACCACGTTGATCTGGACGCGGCGCAAGCGCGCGGGATCACCGTGGCCGAGGTGACGTACAGCAACAGCATCAGCGTCGCCGAGCACACGGTGATGCAGATCCTGGCGCTGGTGCGCAATTTCGTGCCGTCGCACCGGTGGGCGATCGACGGCGGCTGGAACATCGCCGATTGCGCCGCACGCGCCTACGACCTGGAGGGGATGGACGTCGGAGTGATTGCCGCCGGGCGGATCGGGCGTGCGGTGTTGCGCCGGCTGGCACCGTTCGACGTCAACCTGCACTACACCGACACCCGCCGGCTGGCGCCGGAAGCCGAGAAACGACTCAACGTGACGTTTCACCCCACGGTCGAATCGCTGGTGCGGGCGGTCGACGTGGTGTCCATCCACTCGCCGCTCTACGACGGCACCCGCAGGATGTTCGACGAGAACCTGATTTCGACGATGCGGCGGGGCTCCTACATCGTCAACACGGCCCGCGCCGAGGAGACCGTCCCGGAGGCTATCGCGGACGCGCTGCGGTCCGGTCAGCTGGCCGGCTACGCCGGGGACGTGTGGTATCCGCAGCCACCGCCACCCGACCACCCCTGGCGGACGATGCCGAATAACGCCATGACACCGCATGTTTCGGGCACCACATTGTCCGCGCAGGCGCGCTACGCGGCCGGCACCAGGGAAATCCTGGAAAGCTGGTTCGCCGGCACGCCGATCCGCCCCGACTACCTGATCGTCGAAGGCGGCAAGCTAGCGGGTACCGGGGCGCTGTCCTACCGGAAGTAGCCGCGGTGCGCGGACCTCGGAGCGACAGCCCTCAGCGGATTAGTGCGTCGCCGCCGTGGCGTTGAAGCGACGATCTACCCAGTCGCCGAACTGCGGCGCGGACTGGATCTGGCCGGCGGCCGCGAACAGATCGGTGAGCCGTTGCTCGGCGCCCACCACGGTGTCGTCCAGCGGGATCGGCTGGCGCAGCGTGCGGCCTTGCGCGACGGCGGCGACGGCGGGGTCGACGCCGGCGGACTTGGCGTACTCGGCGGCCCACTCCTGCGGGTGCTCGCGAGCCCATGCCGCGGCTCGGGCGTATCGCGTCAGCAGATCCCCCAGGGCCGTGTTGGTCTTCGCGTCGGCCAGTGCCTTGTCGGAGGCGATGCCAAACGAGTACTTGTGCTTGCGTGTGACCAGGCCGCGCACCGGGAGCTGCTGTTCGGCCTGGGCGGTATAGGGATCCCACACCGCCCAGGCGTCGACCTGACCGTTACGAAATCCGGACAGGGCGTCGGCGGGCTGTAGGAACACGAGGTGGACATCGGCCGGTTTGAGACCGGCCTTGTCCAGCTGGTCGAGCACATTGGCGTGCGCTGAGCTGCCCTTGGCGAGCGCGATCGTCTTGCCGCGCAGGTCGGGGACCGACCGGATGGTCGAATCGGTGTGGACCAGGATCTGGTCGCCGGGACCGCCGCCGTCGTAGGCGGACACCACCTTGATGCGGGCGTTGGCGACCGCGCCGAAGATCGGTGGCGTGTCACCGGTGATGGCGAAATCGATCTTGCCCGCGGCGGCGGCTTCGACCATCGGAGGCCCGGAGGTGAAGGTCGAGAAGTCGATCCGGTACGCAAGGCCCTGCAGTTGGCCGGCGGCGCGCAGCATGGCTTCGGTGGCCACGCTCTTTTGATCGCCGACCTTCAGCGTGAGGTCGGCCAGCTGGGACAGCGGGACTTGCGTCGGCACCTGACCGGGACCGGCGGCGTGTTGGCGGGAGACGCACGCCGGCAACAGCAGCGCGAGGCCGGCCAGCAGGACCGCGGCATAGCGCCGCGCCGACATCGGACTCCGCCGACTCGGACACCGGGTTGACCGAGCGGTTCGGTGCGGTACCGAAGGTCGGCCGGTGCGGGCCAAAAGCGCAGTGCTGGACAGACTCACAGGTTGCGTATCCTCGTAGCGGTTCGACACGTGCGATTCGCGCCGGCAAGAACTGCGGCGCAGTGCCAGGCGAGGCTATGGCGGATCGGTTGGGCTGACCAGGGTTTGAATTGCGGTGAACGGAACCGCGCCGGGACACCCGTTTCTCGGCCTCAAGGGGCGGTGGTCACCCGCGGCAGACTCATCGGCGGCACGTATCCGCCGATCAGGACGCGATGCCACCAGGCCCGATCACGACGCAGCTCGGCCGGCGTGGTGAAGCGGTACTGGTAGAGCTGCGCCCGCACAAACTTCGGCGGTGCATCCGGGAAGGGGTTGTGCCGCAACAACCGCAGCGTGGGTCGATCGTTTTCCAGCAGCCGCTGCAAGAACGGCCGCAACCACGGCTGCGCGTAGCCCGGCGAGATCGCGGCGAACCACATCAGCCAGTCCAGGCGCAGATGATAGGGGGCCCACTGTCGCGGCAGCCGGCGCAGCGCGCCCGGCTTGCCCTTGAATTCGTATTCCTTCCAGACGGTGCGGGCGGTGACGACCGCGTCGTCGGTACCCTCGATCACCACCTCGCGGCGGATCCGCCCGATGCTGCCGAAGGCGCCGTAGGTGTTGACCAAGTGGAACGAGTTGAAAGACATGTTCATTCGCTGCCGCGAGGACAGCATGTTCGCCAGCGGCCAGTAGCTCATGAACAGCACGGCCGCGGCGATCGCGACGACCAGGCCGATGAACCACAGCGGCGTCGGACCCGGATGCGCCGGGGCCAGGCTCGTGGACAGCACCGCCGCGACCGACGCGTCGTCGATGGCGCTGAACGCCAGCACGATGGTCACCCAGTTGAGCCACGCGAAATTACCCGAGGCGACCAGCCACAGCTGGGTGACGACGATGATCGCGGCGGCCACGCCGGCCACCGGCTGCGGCGCGAACAGTCCGAACGGCACGATCAGCTGCGCGAAATGGTTGCCCGCCACCTCAATCCGGTGCAGCGGCTTGGGGAGATGGTGAAAAAACCAGCTCAACGGGCCCGGCATCGGTTGCGTCTCATGGTGATAGTACAAACACGTCAGGTCACGCCAGCACGGGTCGCCGCGCATCTTGATCAGTCCCGCGCCGAATTCCACACGGAACAACAGCAGCCGAACCATCCACAACGTCAGGACAGGAGGTGCCACGTCGTGGTTGCCCAAAAAGATCATCAGAAAGCCGGTTTCGAGCAACAGTGATTCCCAGCCGAACGAGTACCAGGTCTGCCCCACGTTCACGATCGACAGATAGAACACCCACAGCGTCAGCCACATCGCCATCGCGGCCCACAGCGGCACCGCGTCGGCGGCCCCGGCGACGACGGCCGCCGACAACGCCGCTCCGAACCAGGCGACGGCCGCAAACAACCGATCGGAATAGCGCAAATGAAACAGGCTCGGCGTGCGCCAAAACGATTGGCGCGCCAGAAACTGCGGAATGGGCAGGATGCCCCGCTCACCGATGAGCGCGCGGAACTGGACCGCGGCCGCAACGAACCCGAGCAGATAGATCGCCGCGGCGCCGCGCTCGAGCACCAGTCTGCCCACCCAATATTGGGGTGCGGAAAACCAGTCCATGGCGCTAGCTCCTCGGTCGATGGCGGTTACGCCAACCCGCGTATCCAGTCAATCAGCCGGTAAACGGGTAGCCAATAGCCCGGCCGACTATTCGTCGCGCGGCCCGTCGGCCCGAGCGGCCCGCCGACGCGGTGCGGTCACGACCGAAGCGGCAAGCACCGCAAGCGAAATCAGGGCCAGCGCCTGGACACTCGCGGAGTGGCCGGCGTAGCCGTCGGCCGACCGCCAGGGCTGGCGCGACAGCGCCGCCCCCGCCAGGATCAGCCCGCCGGCGCCGCACACCACGCTGAGGTGCTCCCAGCGCCGCTGGTCCAACGCGTACCGCAGGCCCAGGGCCACCCCCATCACCGCCACGCCGCCCACGCCCGCGATCACCGCCGCGGCGGCCAGCACGGGGACGGCCGCCCACACGCCGGGCCGCCACGGTCGCGCGGGCTCGGCCGTGTCGTCGACGCCCTTTCTCCGGGTGCGCCAGAGCGCCAGCAGCGCCAGCAGCGGCAGCAGGGACAGCCCCACGGCCAGGCCCGCCCGGTAGAGCGAGTTGGAGGCGAACGTCAGCGTGATGGTCCCGGGGTCGCCCGCGGGCACCACCCAGCCCTGCTGCCACCCGTTGACGGCGATCGGCGTCAGGCGTGTCCCGGTGCTGGTGCGCGCCACCCAACCGGGGTTGATGCTTTCCGGGACGACCAGCACGCGGGAGGTGGTCGAGGCCGGTGCCTGCACCTCGCGGCGATCCGGGCCCCATCCCCGCCATGACGAAACCCGAACGGGCCGTGCGGCTTCGGCGGGGACGGGGGCGGACAGCTGGGCCCCGTCCACCACGAACTGAGCGCCTGGGCTGATCAGCAATTCCTGTTGACCCGCGGGCAACTCGATCGGGTCGTGTTCGCACGGCACCGCCGCGATGGGAGCGTCATCCAGGATCGCCCCAACCGTGGTGTGAATCGCGGTGTGCACGAACCGGCCCGCGACCGCGATGACGGGTCCGCGCTCGCAGCCGACGGTGACCTCCCGGGCGCGGTTGCGGCCGGGGTCGGGTGCCGCGATCGGGTTGCCGTCGGCGCCCAGCGCCGCGATTTCGGCCAGCCCGGGCGGCTTGAGCTGGTCGAAACCCAATGCGTTACGGTCGATGACGTCCGCCCAGTTCAGCAGGCTGACGGTCACGGTGTCGGTCACCCGGGGTTTGACCGGAATCGATTGCGTCCCGTCGGCTTTCACCGCGGCCACTTGCGGCCCGTCGCCCAGGTTGACGGCCACCATCGTCGGATGCACGGGCAGCACCGATTGGCCGGGAGTCAGCCGCACGCCGGTGACCTCGGTGGGCCGTGGCAGGGTGAGCGTCAGGGTGGGCGGGGTCTTGTGCTGCACCACCCGCTGGGGCGCCGTCCACGCGGTTGCCGGGTCGCCGTCCGTCGCCGCGTAGGCCGAACCGAGGACGTCCACTGTGTCCGAATCACCATGAGCTACAGTGGTATTCGGCTCGGCGATCAGGTCGGCGAGCTTGGGGCCCTGCCGCGGCCGCACCCACACCGCCGGGGTGACCGTCATCGGCGTCGGCACGGTCAGCGTCCGGCTGAAGTTGACCGGTTCCTCCGGGGCCAGGGCCATCGACGGCGCGCAGCGCACGGCGTCGGGCGCGCGGGCGCAGCCGGGCCTGCCCAGCAGCTCCGATCCCAGGTCCCAGCCCGCGACCGGCGTGCCCGCCGGCGGCACCGGCACCCGCACGGTGTGTCGCAGGTCGACCTGGTGGGCGAACCCGGACGCGTCGTACTGGGTGACCGTCAGGTCGGTGATGCCGAACTGCACCCCGGCCGAACCGTCGTCGGTGCCCGCCGCGGTGATCCGCACCCACGGCGTCTCGCCGTAGGGGAGTGCCGCGGCCAGCGGCTTGCCCGGCTCGTCGAAGCGCAAAGTGGTGCTGCCGGTGGCGGTTTCGATCAGGATGCGACGCACCTGGGCGCCGACCGCGGTGGCGCTGGGCGTCAACGTGATCGCCGCGTTGGTCACCGGGTGGTCGAAATCGATCCGCATCCATTGACCGACGGCGGCCTGCAGCGAGTTGGACACCCACGCGGTCGCCGAATCCCCGTCGATCGCGGCGGCCGGCGAGGTCGCCGGTGCGACGTCGGGCATGGCGGTCGAATCCGACGACGAACTCGATACCGTGATCCGGCCGCCGGTCCAGGCGCCGGCCACCGGATCGGCGCCGGGGACGGGGTAGTCGGGCACCCGATTGAAGGTGTGCCGCGCATCGCCCGGGGCCCGGACGGCCGACGAATGTTGGTCCACCCGGCCGTAATCCGTCTCGCGGGCCACCGGGGTGTCGGTGATGGTCACCCCGGCGCTCGTCGGCAGCCCCGCGGCGCGCGCGTCGGCGCTCAGCAGCGCCGGGCCCAGCGGCGGCCGGCCCAGCAGCCGCCGCCGTTCGTCCAGGCGCAGCAGCGCCTCCGGCCCGCCGTCGATCCGGGTCATCCGGTCGGCGTCGACGAAATACGGTGTGCCCGGGTCGTCATCGCCGCCGACCCGGTAGATCTCGACCGCCGGATACCGTGGCCGCAGCCCGCTGTCCGCGACGAAACCGGCCAGGGTGCCGGGGCCCACCGGCGCGCCGAACTGGGCGACCTTGCGCAGTCCGGGCGACCCGTCGATGGCGCGGTGCACCAGGATGGGGCGTGCCGAGCGCGACGTGTCGGGGTCCAGGTCGTTGCGCACCGCCAGATATGAAATACCTTGCCGGACAAGAGTATCTGCCAGCCCAGCCGAGGGGCGGCCGGCGGCGAACAGGCGCTGCACCGAATCGAGGGCGCGGATTGTCTGCGGTGGGGTCAACGGAATGGAGTCGCGCACCCCCCACGGGCTGGCGCCCAGCACCTGCAGCGGCTCGTCATGGCTGGTGCCCCACACCTGGGTGGCGAACGGCGCCCCGGGAACGACGAGCACCCGCCCGGCCGCCGGTGTGCCGGTGTTGTGTTCGGTGAGCCAGTCGGCGGCCTCGTGCCAGTACTGCGGGATCGCGGTGAACGTCCCCGGCGGGGCCAGCCGACCGGTCCACGCCAGCGACGTGCTGACCAGCAGCGCCGTCACGACCGCGATCGCCGCCGCCACCCGTTTGTCGCGCTCGGGGTGCGCAAAGGCGCGCAGCCACACCGTCATTGGCGCGCTGCCCGGCAGCGGTATCCGGCCCAGCAGCTGCGCGAGGCCCAGCACCACCGGGATTCTGATCACCGATCCGAGCTTGTGCACGTTGCGCAGCGGGGCGCCGCCGGCGTCCAGGAAGGCCTGTACCGCGTGCGCCACCGGCGAGCCCAGCCCGCCGCTGTATCCGGCGGCCATCAGCACCACCCCGACCAGCAGCATGGTCACCAACCGCCCGCGCGCCGGCATCGCCGGGCGGGTCAGCCCCGCGAGTCCGGCCGCAGCGACCAGACAGGTGCCCAGGATGGCCGCCGACCCGGTCACCAGCGGAGCGCCCGCGGTGGCGGTCGGCGCCACGTACGGGGTCCAGCTGTCGGTGCCGCGCAGCATCTCGACCAGCGACGACCACTGCGTCGTCACGCCGGACGATTCGATGAAGTCCAGGAACGGCGGGCTGATGGCGCGCAGCATCATCAGCGCAACCCCCCACCACAGCGTGGCCAGCGCCAGCGCCACCAGCCACCACCCGGTGTATCGCCACCACAACCGGTTGGGCCGGTGGCATGCCCACCAGATCACCGCCGGCAGGCAGCCGGCCGCGGTCGCGATGGCGTTCACCGCGCCCATCAGCGCGATGGCCAGGCCCGCCTGCCCGGCCAGCGCGCGCACCGACCGGTCGCCGGTGGCGCGCAGGGCCAGGATCGTGGGCAGCAAGACCCACGGCGCCAGCATCATCGGCAGGGTTTCCGACGAGATCGAGCCGAGCGTGGTCACCACTCGCGGGGACAGCGCGAACGCGACGGCGGCGATCACCCGCGACGCCGGGCTGCCGATCCGCAGCGCCTCGGCGACGCGCAGCAGCCCCCAGAAGCCGACGGTGAGCAGCAGCGCCCACCACAGCCGCTGGGTGATCCAGCCGGGCACGCCCAGCGCGTGGCCGAGCAGAAAGAAGGTGCCGTGCGGAAACAGGTAGCCGTAGGCCTGGTTCTGCGCCTGCCCGAACGGCAGCTCGCTGTTCCACAGGTTGGTCGCGCGGGCCAGGAAGCGCAGCGGATTCGCGGTCAGGTCCAGCTTGGTGTCGGGGGAGACCCGCCCCGGGGACTGGGCGAACGTCAGGGCCAGCGCGATCGCACCGACCAGCCACAACCACCGCCGCGACACCGGCCCAGCCGTCGAGCATGAGACCGGAGGTCCGGCCCCTGTCCGCGACCGGCTAGCTACGGTTGCCGTACTCGACCCGGTTGAGCACTGACGACTGCGGATCGCCCCCGGGAAGTGGCGGCTTCGTGTCTTGCTGGACCATCAAGGTGATCCCGAAGATCGCGGCCGCGCCGAGCAACAGGCCAACCACAACGCTCGCTGCGGCGGGCGCAACGATCCGGTTCATCGACGGCTCCTGGGGTCGGCTTGCGGTCCTGACTTTCGACCTAGCGCCAACCTAGCAGAACGGCGCCCGCCCAACCGGGGCCCCGGTCACCAGTGCAGACAGTGTCCGTGGAAACAGCGGTCGCCGTATTCGACCTGATAGGGCGCGACCGGAAGCGCGGGGCGCTGCAGGCTGGGCACCGACACCAGGCTCTGGTCGGCCACGGCGAGCGTGATCCCGACGGTCGTCGCCACCCCGGCGGACAACCCCACCGCGATGCTGACCGCGGCGGCCAACGTGAAACCGGTCATCGCTGGCTCCCTCCCTGCCAGTCGAACGGGTCTGCAGCCCCCCGATCAGCAACGTACCGCTGATGCCCCCTGGCGCCGGGCACGAAACGCCCGCCGTGAAAGCATGGCCCGATGGCATTTTCGCGCACCTTCGCCGTGCTCGCAGCCGCGTCGGCGCTGGTGGCCGGTTGCGGCCACCACCCCGCCGCGCACCCGCCCAGCTCGTCGGCGTCGAGCAAACCGGCCGCCGCTCCGGCGCCGCCGGTGTGCGCCGACCCGTCGGCGCTCCCGGCCACACTGGGCATCCGCGACAAGCTGGCCCAACTGCTGATGGTGGGCGTGAAGAACGCCGACGACGCCCGCAACGTCGTCAACGGCTACCACGTGGGCGGCATCTTCATCGGCAGCTGGACGGACCTGTCGATCTTCAAGGGACCGCTGGCCGACATCGCGGCCAAGGCGGGTCCGCTGCCGCTGGCCGTCAGCGTCGACGAAGAGGGCGGCCGGGTCTCGCGGTTGAAGTCGCTGATCGGGACGTCGCCATCGCCGCGCGAGCTGGCGCAGACGCAAACGGTCCAACAGGTGCATGACCTGGCCGCCGACCGCGGCAGGAAGATGCGCGACCTGGGCATCACCGTCGACTTCGCCCCGGTCGTCGACGTCAGCGACGAGCCCGACGACGCCGTCATCGGCAACCGGTCGTTCAGCGCGGATCCGGCCACGGTCACCGACTACGCCGGGGCCTATGCACAGGGGCTGCGCGACGCCGGCCTGCTGCCGGTGCTCAAGCACTTCCCCGGCCACGGGCACGGCTCGGGCGATTCGCACACCGGCGGCGTGGTCACGCCGCCGCTCGACGCCCTGCAGAACAGCGATCTGGTGCCCTACCGCACCCTGGTGGTCTCGCCGCCGGTCGGCGTCATGGTGGGCCACCTGCAGGTTCCCGGCCTCACCGGCGACGCCCCGGCCAGCCTGAGCCCCGAGGCCGTGCAGCTGCTGCGCAACGGGGTCGGCTACAAGGGCCCGCCGTTCACCGGGCCGGTGTTCAGCGACGACCTGTCCAGCATGGCCGCCATCTCCGACCGATACGGCGTGTCGGAGGCCGTGCTGCGCAGCCTGCGGGCCGGCGTCGACGTCGCGCTGTGGGTGACCACCGACGAGGTGCCGGCGGTCCTGGACCGGCTGCAACAGGCGGTGGCCTCGGGCGACCTGCCGGCCAAGCAGGTCGACGATTCGCTGGTGCGGGTGGCGACGATGAAGGGCCCCAGCCGTAACTGCGGCCACTAGCGGGTCGGCCCCGTCCGCACCAACGGATGTGGCGGCCGGGCCGCATTGCTTACCCTTAAGTCAGCTAGACGGGTCGGAAAGGTAAGCGATGGCGGGTGGCACCAAGCGGTTACCGCGCGCCGTCCGCGAACAGCAGATGCTCGACGCCGCCGTCCAGATGTTCTCGGTCAACGGCTATCACGAGACCTCGATGGATGCCATCGCCGCCGAGGCGCAGATCTCCAAGCCGATGCTGTACCTGTATTACGGCTCCAAGGAGGACCTGTTCGGCGCCTGCCTGAACCGGGAGATGGGCCGGTTCATCGACGCGGTGCGCGCCGACATCGACTTCCAGCAGAGCCCCAACGACATGCTGCGCAACACCATCGCGTCGTTCATGCGCTACATCGACGCCAACCGGGCGTCCTGGATCGTGATGTACACCCAGGCCACCAGCTCACAGGCGTTCGCCCACATGGTCCGCGAGGGACGCGAGCAGATCATCGAACTCGTGGCCGGGCTGATGCGGGCGGGCAGCCGCAACCCGCGCACCGAGCGCGAGAACGAAATGATGGCCGTGGCCCTGGTGGGCGCCGGCGAGGCGGTCGCCAACCGGCTGTCCACCGGCGACGTCGACGTCGAGGAGGCGGCCCAGCTGATGATCGACCTGTTCTGGTACGGCCTCAAGGGGTCGCCGGCGGAACGGGCGGCGGCGCACCCCGAGGCGGGCGGCTCGGACGCCGCCGGCGAATAGCCCCAGGGTCGTTGCGGTGGCCCGGATGAGCGTCCCGAGCTGGGACCGCGGCAACCTCGAATTCTTCTGCGCCGTAATCATCGTCGGCTTGCTCGCCGGAGTCGCCGGCTTGGCGACGACGTTCGTGCTGCGCGTGGTCCAGCACGCCACCTACAACTACAGTTTCGGCGCGCTGCTGGAAGGGGTGACCGCCAGCAGCCCGATCCGGCGCATGCTGGGCCCGATGATCGGCGCAGGGCTGGCGGGCCTGGGGTGGTGGTTGCTGCGGCGCCGGGCCGAGGTGCCCCCGCTGGCGCAGACCATCGCCGCCCGCGCACCCGTGCCGCGGCTGTCCTGGAGCGTCGACGCGATGCTGCAGGTGCTGCTCGTCGGATCGGGAGCATCGCTCGGGCGAGAGGGCGCCCCACGTCAATTCGCCGCTGCGCTCAGCGATTTGGGGACCGGATGGCTCAGGCGGCTGGGCCCGCGCGATCGCGAGATCCTGCTGGCCTGTGCGGCGGGCGCGGGCCTGGGTGCGGTGTATGCGGTTCCGCTGGCCGGCGCACTGTTCTCGATCCGGATCCTGCTGAACACCTGGCGGCCGCGGGTGGTGGGCGCGGCGTTTCTCTCCTCCGGCTTAGCGGTCGCCGTCGGCTCGGCCATCACCCGCGATCAACCCAATCTGCGATGGCCGATCGGGGAGTCCACGTATCTGCTGACCGCGCACGGATTGCTGCTGGCGCCGGTGGCTCTCGCGGTCGGGCTGGCGTTCAACCGGTTGATGGCCGCGGCGCGGCCCGCCCGCCAGCCGAGGACTGCGCTGCTCATCCCCGCGCTCGCGGGAGCGGGCCTGGTGATGGGCGTGTGTTCGCACTGGTGGCCCGAGTTGCCCGGCAACGGCCGCAGCATCCTGACCGTGAGCCTGGCCAGCGGCATGACCCTGCTCTCGGCGCTGGCCATCCTGGCGCTGAAACCCCTACTGACCGCGCTGTTTCTGCGCGCGGGCGGGGCCGGCGGCCTGCTGACGCCCTCACTGGCCACCGGTGCCGCCGCCGGCGCCGCGCTGGTCTTGGCGATCAACTGGGCGATGGGAACTCATCTGCACGTCCCGGCGGTATCGCTGGCCGGCGCCGCCGGCGTGCTCGCGGTGACCCAGGGCTCGCCGATCTGGGCGGCGATCTTCGTCTGGGAGCTCGCCCGGCCCCCGCTGTGGCTGTTTCTGCTCTTCCTGCTGACCGCGAGCAGCGCACACGCGCTGAAAGTGCTTGCCCAGGGCCGCAGTACGACGCACGCGGGTTAGAGCGCCCGGACCGTGCCAGTCAGGTGCGGGTAACCCTTGGCGATGTTGCGCAGTGAAATGTCCCAGCCGCCGTCGTGCTCGTCGATGTAGAGCCCGGCGGTCGCGGGCAGCACCAGCGGCTTGCCGAACCGCACCGAATACCGCACGGCATCGGGGATTTGTGCTTCGACGTTGGCCAATACCGCTGCGGCGCTGTACATTCCGTGCGCGATCACGGTCGGGAAGCCGAACAGCTTGGCCGCGACCGAGTTGGTGTGGATCGGGTTGTGATCGCCCCCGACGTCGGCGTAGCGCCGGATCAGCCCGGGGCTGATCCGCAACACGGTGGACGGTGGCGGCAGCTTGGGCTGCTTCTGCGGTGGCGGCTTGGGTTCATCGGACAGGCTCGTCCGCTGCTGGTGCAGGAAGGTCGTCACCTGATGCCAGGCGGTGTCGTTGCCGACGCTGACATCGGTCACCAGATCGACCAGCAGCCCCTTGCGGTGCTCGCGCAGGTTCTCGGCGTGCACGCGCACCCCGACGGTGTCGGTGACCGCGATCGGGCGGTACTGCGTGATGTGGTTCTCGGTGTGCACCGCTCCCATTGCGGCAAATGGGAAGTCGAAGCCGGTGACCAGCGACATCAGCGCGGGAAAGGTCAGCGCGAACGGGTAGGTCAGCGGCACGTGATTGCCGTAGCGCAGGCCCGTGACCCCCGCGTACTCGGCCACGTTCGCGCGGTCGATGGGCAATTCCTCGATGGTCACGGTGCGGGTGGGCACCTCGCCGCTGCGGGACACCACCGGCAGCGCCCCGGCCGCCGCGCGCAGCATGTTCTTCAGGCCGCTTGGCTGGTTCATGGCATTCTCCTCGACAGCCCGGTTCGCTATGCGCCCAGCATGGCCTGGCCGCAGACGCGAATGACGTTACCCGTCACCGCATTTGAGGCCGGGCTGGCGAAGTAGGCGATGGTTTCGGCGACGTCCACCGGCTGCCCGCCCTGCAGCAGCGAGTTCATCCGGCGGCCGACCTCGCGGGTGGCCAGCGGGATGGCGGCGGTCATCTGGGTTTCGATGAAACCCGGTGCGACGGCGTTGATCGTGATGCCCTTGCCGTACAGCTCCGGGGCCAGCGACTGGGTGAGGCCGATCATCCCGGCCTTGGTCGTCGCGTAGTTGGTCTGGCCGCGGTTGCCGGCGATGCCGGCCATCGACGACAGACCGATCACCCGGCCGCCCTCGCCGATGGTGCCGTTGCCCACCAGACCCTCGGTAAGCCGCAGCGGGGCAAGCAGATTGACGGCCAGGACGGCGTCCCAGCGGGCGTCGTCCATGTTGGCCAACAGCTTGTCGCGGGTGATGCCGGCGTTGTTGACCAAAACGTCGGCGCGCCCGCCGTGGTGCTCGCGCAGGTGCTCGGTGATCTTGTCGACGGCGTCTTCGGCGGTGACGTCGAGCCACAACGCGGTGCCCCCGACCCGGCTGGCCGTCTCGGCCAGCGCCTCGGCGGCCGATTCGACGTCGATGGCCACCACGCGGGCGCCGTCGCGGGCGAACACCTCGGCGATCGTCGCGCCGATGCCCCGGGCCGCGCCGGTCACGATCGCGACCTTGCCGTCCAGCGGGCGGTCCCAATCGGCCGGAGGCGTGGAGTCCGCCTCCCCGACGTAGAAGACCTGGCCGTCGACGTAGGCGGACTTGGCCGACAAGATGAACCGCATCGTCGATTCCAGGCCCGTCGCGGCGGGCTTGGCGTCCGGCGACAGGTACACCAGCGCGACCGTGGCGCCGTTGCGCAGCTCCTTGCCCAGCGAACGGGTGAAGCCCTCCAGCGCGCGCTGCGCGATCCGCTCGTGCGGGCTGGCTTCTGTATTTTGCAAGGCGTCGGGCGTGGTCCCGACCACCACCACGCGCGCGGAATGACCCAGGTTGCGCAGCAGGGGGGTGAAGAACTCGTAGAGCCCCCGGAGCCCCTCCGGCGTGGTGATGCCGGTGGCGTCGTACACCAGGCCGCCGAACTTGTCCGCCCAGCGGCCGCCCAGGTTGTTGCCCACCAGGTCGTAGTCGGCGTCCAGCGCCGCGCGCAGCGGTTCGACGACCCGGCCCTCCCCGCCGATCAGCAGGGCCCCGGCCAGGGGCGGTTCACCGGCCCGGTAACGGCGCAGCGTCTCGGGTTGGGGGACGCCGAGCTGCTTGGCGAGAAACGATCCAGGACCGGAATTGACGATCTGGGAGAACAGATCGGACGAAGCCTTGGGAGCCACCGGAGCTACCTTCCATGTTCTTGCGAAATCGGGGTATGCCTACAGCACAACCGTATCGGGGACGAACTTACTGCAGAGTAAGAACAGTGGGTATTATGGCCCCGGACGGGCGATTCCCAAACCGATAGACCGCGCAAACACGGAGAAGAATAGTGGCCGCTGCAAGTTCTGAGTCAAGTAAACAGTCTGCTCAGCGCAGTTCTGAGCGTCGGCGGGTGGCCGTGCTGGGCGGCAACCGCATCCCGTTCGCCCGGTCCGACGGCGCCTACGCGGAGGCGTCCAACCAGGACATGTTCACCGCCGCCCTGGGCGGGCTGGTGGATCGCTTCGGGTTGGCCGGCGAGCGGCTCGGGGTCGTCGTCGGCGGCGCCGTGCTCAAGCACAGCCGGGACTTCAACCTGACCCGCGAATGCGTGCTGGGCTCGCAGCTGTCGTCCCACACGCCCGCGTTCGACCTGCAGCAGGCCTGCGGTACCGGGCTGCAGGCGGCCGTGGCCGCCGCCGAGGGCATCGCGTCCGGCCGTTACGACGTGGCCGCCGCCGGCGGCGTCGACACCACCTCCGACGCGCCCATCGGGCTGGGCGACAACCTGCGCCGCACCCTGCTCAAGCTGCGCCGGGCCAAGTCCAACGTGCAACGGCTGAAGCTGGTGGGCACGCTGCCCGCCACCCTGGGCGTCGAGATCCCGGTGAACAGTGAACCGCGCACCGGGCTGTCCATGGGCGAGCACCAGGCGCTGACGGCCAAGAAGATGGGCATTTCCCGCGTGGCCCAGGACGAGTTGGCCGCCGCCAGCCATCGCAACATGGCCGCCGCCTACGACCGGGGCTTCTTCGACGACCTGGTCACGCCCTTCCTGGGGCTCTACCGCGACGACAACCTGCGCCCGGACTCGTCGGCGGAGAAGCTGGCCAAGCTGCGCCCGGTGTTCGGCGTCAAGGCGGGTGACGCGACGATGACCGCCGGCAACTCGACGCCGCTGACCGACGGTGCGTCGGTGGCGCTGCTGGCCACCGACGAGTGGGCGGCCGCGCATTCGCTGATCCCGCTGGCCTACCTGGTGGATTCGGAGACCGCCGCCGTCGACTACGTCAATGGGCGTGACGGCCTGCTGATGGCCCCGACCTACGCCGTGCCGCGGCTGCTGGCGCGCAACGGCCTGAGCCTGCAGGACTTCGACTTCTACGAGATCCACGAGGCGTTCGCGTCGGTGGTGCTGTGCCACCTGCAGGCCTGGGAATCCGAGGAGTACTGCAAGGAGCGGCTGGGCCTGGACGGCGCGCTGGGCTCGATCGACCGATCCAAGCTGAACGTCAACGGGTCCTCGCTGGCCGCCGGCCACCCGTTCGCCGCCACCGGCGGGCGGATCCTGGCCCAGGCGGCCAAGCAGCTCGCGCAGCGCAAGGCCGAGCAGAAGGGCGGCGGCACCGTGCGCGCCCTGGTCTCGATCTGTGCGGCAGGTGGCCAGGGCGTAGCCGCCATCCTGGAGGCCTGACGGACCCGTCGGGGCCCCCGCCCCGCCGGATCGGCGCTCGTCATGAGTTGAGTCACATCTGGTTAGTCGGAAGGGGGCGCGGGTATCCGACCCACCGGATGGCCCCGTGTTGTGGTCTGACCCCCCGACCCCGACGGCAATACGGGGCATCCCCTGAATACGACCGCCCGTCCGCATCGCGGATTGGCGTACGAAAAGGGCCGCCGCTGGAGTGAGGGGATCCAGCGGCGGCCTTTTTGCTGTCCGGCAGGCCTTTCATCGCTGCGGCGAACGCAAATCCCCCGCTCCGACCAGGCG
>NZ_LZKY01000104.1:0-20751 GCF_001673055.1 Mycobacterium sp. 1245801.1 | reverse complement strand
GTCCGAGCAGCGCGCGGTGCCCGGTGCGGGCGCGCGGCTGGTGACGACCATGACCCGGCACCCGGGCGGCGCCTCGGTCCAGGTGCACGCCCGCATCGACGAGTCCTTCACCCTGGTCTACGACGCGCTGGTATCGCGGGCCGGTCAGAGCGTGGCGGCGTTGCCCACCGCGGTGGGCGCAGGTGCGGCCATCGCCGCGCCGACCACGACCGCCGCGGTCGAGGCACCCGAGGCGCCGGCCGAGGACGCCGACGCTGAGACGCTGTCGGACAGCCTGACCAACCGCTACCTGCCGTCCAGCGTGGGCCGCTGGTCACCGGATTCCGGCGAGACCGTCGGCGAGCGGCTGGGGCTGATCGTCTCGGCGGCCATGGGCTACGAGCCCGAGGACCTGCCGTGGGAGGTGCCGCTGATCGAGCTGGGCCTGGACTCGCTGATGGCGGTGCGGATCAAGAACCGCGTCGAATACGACTTCGACCTGCCGCCAATCCAATTGACGGCCGTGCGCGACGCCAACCTGTACGCCATCGAGAAGCTGATCGAGTACGCGGTCGAGCACCGCGACGAGGTCGAGCAGCTACACGAGCACCAGAAGACGCAGACGCCCGAGGAGATCGCCAGGGAGCAGGCCCAATTGCTCAGCGGGGCCACGCCGACGACGGCCGCCGCACCGGCGCCGGACCCGCAGGCCGAGCCCCAGACGCAGCCCGAACCACCGCCGTCGGACGCCACCATCCCGCCGCCTCCGACGGACCCGTCGGGCCCGAAGGGCGCGGCGACCAACGGTGCGAAGCCGGACCTGGCCGCGGCGCTCAGCCAGGAGGCGGTCGCCAAGGCGCTGAATTCCGATGTGCCGCCGCGCGACGCCGCCGAGCGGGTCACCTTCGCCACCTGGGCGATCGTGACCGGCAAGTCGCCGGGCGGCATCTTCAACCCGCTGCCCAAGCTCGACGAGGACACCGCGGCCAAGATGGCGCAGCGGCTCTCCGAGCGCGCCGAGGGTGACGTCACCGCCGAGGACGTCCTGACGTCGGACACCATCGAGGCGCTGGCCGAAAAGGTGCGTCAGTACCTGGAGGCCGGGCAGATCGACGGCTTCGTCCGCACGCTGCGGGCGCGCCCCGAGGGCAGCTCCAAGCCGCCGGTGTTCGTGTTCCATCCGGCCGGCGGGTCGACCGTCGTCTACGAGCCGCTGCTGAACCGGCTGCCCGCGGATACGCCGATGTACGGGTTCGAGCGCGTGGAGGGCACCGTCCAGGAGCGGGCCGCCCAGTACGTGCCGAAGCTGTTGGAGATGAACGCGGGCAAGCCGTTCATCCTGGCCGGGTGGTCGCTCGGCGGCGCGCTGGCCTACGCGTGCGCGATCGGTCTGAAGCGCGCGGGCGAGGACGTGCGCTTCGTCGGGATGATCGACACCGTGCGCGCCGGCGAGGAGATCCCCCAGACGCAGGAGGAGACCCGCAAGCGCTGGGACCGGTACGCGAAGTTCGCCGAGCGCACCTTCAACGTCGAGATTCCGGCGATCCCCTACGAGCAGCTCGAGGAGCTCGACGACGAGGGCCAGGTCAAGTTCGTGCTGGACATCGTCCAGCAGAGCGGTGTGCAGATCCCCGGCGGCATCGTCGAGCACCAGCGGACGTCCTACCTGGACAACCGGGCGCTCGAGACCGTCCAGATCGAGCCGTACGACGGCCACGTCACCCTGTACATGGCCGACCGCTACCACGACGACGTCATCGAGTTCGAGCCGCGGTATGCGATCCGCCAGCCCGACGGCGGCTGGGGCGAGTACGTGGCCGACCTCGAGGTGGTGCCGATCGGCGGCGAGCACATCCAGGCCATCGACGAACCGATCATCGGCAAGGTCGGTGCTCACCTCTCCGACGTGCTGAATAAGGTGGAGGCCGAAACCAGTCAGACGAGTGAGGTAGGCAAATAGTGACGGAGATGGCGCCGGCTCCCATTCAGCACACCACCGCCGAGAAGCTGGCCGAGCTCTACCGTCGCTTGGAATTGGCCAAAGAGCCGGGCGGTGAGAAGGCCGTCGCCAAGCGCGACAAGAAGGGCATCCCCAGCGCCCGCGCCCGGGTGCACGCGCTGGTCGATCCCGGCACCTTCCTCGAGACCGGGGCGTTGGCCAAGACGCCCAACGACCCGAACGCGCTCTACGGCGACGGCTGCGTCACCGGCCACGCCATGATCGACGGCCGGCCGGTCGGGGTGTTCTCCCACGACCAGACCGTGTTCCAGGGCACCGTCGGCGAGATGTTCGGCCGCAAGGTCGCCCGCCTGATGGAGTGGTGCGCGATGGTCGGCTGCCCGATCATCGGCATCCAGGACTCGGGCGGCGCCCGCATCCAAGACGCCGTCACCTCGCTGGCGTGGTACGCCGAGCTGGGCCGCCGCCACGAGGCTTTGAGCGGTCTGGTGCCGCAGATCTCGCTGATCTTCGGCAAATGCGCTGGGGGAGCGGTGTATTCGCCGATCCAGGACGACCTGCTGGTCTCGGTGCGTGACCAGGGGTACTTCTTCGTCACCGGGCCCGACGTCATCCGGGAGGTCACCGGTGAGGACGTCACCCTCGACGAGCTCGGCGGCTCGGATGCGCAGGCCCGCAACGGCAACATCCACCAGGTGGTGAACTCCGAGGCCGAGGCGTTCCAGTACGTCCGCGACTTCCTGTCGTTCCTGCCGTCGAGCGCCGTCAGCGAGCCCCCGATCGTCAACCCTGGCCTCGAGCCGGAGACCACCCCGACCGATCTCGAGCTCGACTCGATCGTGCCGGACTCGGACAACATGGCCTACGACATGCACGAGATCCTGCTGCGGATCTTCGACGACGGCGACTTCCTCGACGTCGCCGCGCAGCACGGGCCGGCCATCATCACCGGGTTCGCCCGGATCGACGGGCGCCCGGTCGGCGTGATCGCCAACCAGCCCATGTACCTGTCCGGGTCGATCGACAACGAGGCCTCCGACAAGGCGGCGCGGTTCATCCGGTTCTGCGACGCGTTCAACATCCCGCTGGTGTTCGTGGTGGACACGCCCGGCTTCCTGCCCGGTGCCGAGCAGGAGAAGAACGGCATCATCAAGCGCGGCGGCCGGTTCCTGTACTCGGTCGTGGAGGCCGACGTGCCGAAGGTGACCATCACGGTCCGCAAGTCTTACGGCGGCGCCTACGCCGTGATGGGATCCCGGCAGCTGACCGCGGACTTCAACTTCGCCTGGCCGACCGCGCGCATCGCGGTGATCGGCGCCGAGGGGGCCGCGCAGCTGCTGATGAAGCGGTTCCCCGATCCCACCACCCCCGAGGCGCAGCAGATCAAGAAGGACTTCATCGAGGGTTACAACCTCAACATGGCGATCCCCTGGACCGCCGCCGAACGCGGATTCATCGACGCGGTCATCGACCCGCACGAGACCCGGCTGCTGCTGCGCAAGTCGATGAAATTGTTGCGGGACAAGCAATTATGGTTCCGCACCGCCCGTAAGCACGGGCTCATCCCGATCTAGGCCTCGAGCCTCAACGCGAGCAGACGCAAAAGCACCCAAAAACGCTCATTTTGAGGCGTTTTCGCGTGCTTTTATGTCTGCTCGGCGGCGAATGCGCCGTCAACCAGTTCGTCGAAGCGCTCCAGCGCCTCGTCGGAGTCGGCGTCGATGCCGCGCAGCGCCCCGCGATCGGCGAGATGGCGCTGCGCGTACAGGCCCGCGACGAGCGCCTTGCGCTCACCGCCCCGGGTCGCGCGCTCCCACGCCGCCTGCTCGATCAGCAGGGCGCCGGCGTAGACGTCGCCCATGAATTGGGCCAGCGGGAACAGCCGGGCCTCGGCCGTCTCCCTGTCGAGTTTGGTCCAGGCGGTGATCGCCGCGTCCAGGTCCTCGATCCGCCCGGCGACCAGCCGGGTGGTTTCGCCGTCGTCGGCGACCGACACCGCGTCGCGCAGCCGCGCCAGCAGCGTCTCGTGCGCGCGGCTCTGCTCGATCCCGCGCCGCACGTCCAGACACAGAATGTTGTCCGGCCCCTCCCAGATGGTGTTCACTTGCGCGTCGCGCAGCAGCCGCGCCGCCGGCCAGGTCTCGATATAGCCGTTGCCGCCGTGGATTTCAATCGCGTCCGAGGCCGCGGTGATCCCCAGCCGGCACACCCTGAGCTTGGTGATCGGCACGGCGATGCGCTGCCGCATGCTGCGCGGCTGACGATGGTTGGTGGCGCCGGTACCGTCGAACACCAGCGCCTGCGCCGCCTCGACGTCGACGATCAGCTCGGCGAGCTTGCGCCGCATCAGTGGCTTGTCGATCAGCGCGCCGCCGAACGCCCGGCGTTGCCGGGCGTAACACAGCGATTCCACCAGGGCGCGCCGCGCGTTACCGAGCGCGAACAACGCGATGCCCAGGCGCGCGGCGTTGGTCAGCTCCATCATGCGTCCCAGGCCCTTGCCGTCGGACGGCCCAGCGGCGTCGGTGGGCTCGCCGGACAGCAAAAACGCTTCGGCGTCGACGAATTCGACCTCGCCGGAGGCCACCGAGCGGGTGCCCAGCTTGTCCTTCAGCCGTCGCACCCGCACGCCGTTGCGGGATCCGTCGCGGCGGGTGCGCAGCACCAGGAAGTTGGCGACGCCGCGCGAAGAATCCGGTGCGCCTTCGGGTTTCGCCAAGACGACGAACGCCTGCCCGGCGCAGTTGGACGCGAACCACTTGAAGCCGTTCAACAACCACGCGTCACCGACGCGCCGGGCGGTGGTCTCCAGCGCGCCCAGATCGGAGCCGCCGGTGCGTTCGGTCAGCAGCTGCGCCGTCTCGCCGGCCCACTCGCCGGAGGCGAATTTGGCCGCCACGTGCTCGGCCACGTCGGGCGGCGCGTAGGCGGCCACCAGCGACTGGACCATGCCGCCGCCGGTGCCCAGCGCGCAGCCCATGCCGATATCGGCTTGGTTCAGCAGGTAATTCGAGGCGAACATGGTCAGCGACGAGCTCATCTTCGCCTCGCGCGCCTCGGTGCGCAGCGCCCGCTGGGCGTCCAGGACCGCCCGCTTGGATTGCGTGAAGGAGGCCGGCATGACCACTTCGCTGATGTCATGACCCCACCGGTCGTAGCGCTGCAGCCGCGGTGGGTTGCGATCCGTCTCCTCGGCCCACCGCGCCACCGGACCGCCCATCAGCTCCCCGATGCGGGTCAAATGGCGTTCGGCCAGCGCGAGTTCGTCCGGCTCGAGGTAGTAGGCCATGGTGAACTGCAGCGTGGGATCGGTGAGGTACCAGTTGAGTCCCACCGCGCCGCCGTAGTTCTCCGTCGCGTAGCGCTGCGATTTCTCGTCGGTGGAAAACGGCAGCCGGTCCACCGCCTCTAGGGCGTAGTCGCTCATGGGTCAGACGCTACGCGCCGGGCCGGTCGTCAGGCAGTAGCCCGCAAGCGGGCGCCGCGGGCGATTCGGGTCAATATGATCCGGCCACTGGTGCCGAACCGCACGGAAATGATCGGCCGGAACTGAATTTGCCGATGCGTACCCGGATGTCGTCGGCACTGTGCCCGGGGTCAGCGGTCACGAATCCCCTCGTCGCTGTTACGTCGGCTGGGCGGTGAGGAAGATCAGCCTGAAGTTGCCGACCTGGAGCACGTCGCCGTTGGTCAGCACCGCGGAGTCGACGGCGGCACGGTTGAGGTAGGTGCCGTTGAGGCTGCCGAGATCGACGACGCGGAATTCGCCGTTCTCGGAGTGGAATTCGGCGTGCCTGCGGCTGACCGTGATGTCGTCGAGAAAGATGTCGCTGGCCGGATGCCGGCCCGCGTTCATGACCGGCTGGTTCAACACGAATCTCGCCCCGACGTTGGGGCCCCGCTTCACGACGAGCATGGCCGAACCGCGGTCCAAGTCCGCCGCCGCCTCGGCGACGGCCGATGACATGTCGACGTCGTCGCGGGCGTCGGCGCGCAGCAGGGAACCCATGTCGCCGGTGGCATCATCGGCCGCGGCGATTCGCTGCTGGCTTGTGTCCCTGTGCGACGCCGACACCGCTCCCTCCCCAGATTTCCTCGGATACTCCCATCGCAACATTTGACTCAAACGTCAAAATAGGGCCGGAAGTCCCCGCTTCACCCGCTCGCCCGGCGCCACCGCGCGGGCGCGCGGCGGCTAGGACCGCACCGGCACCACGAACTCGGAGGTATAGAACTCCGCCGGGTTCTGGGAGTTCGCATTAGGCCGCTCGATAATCACCCACACGCCGGTCGTGCCCGGCCGAATGGTGTCAGCAACGGTCGCCGTTGCGTTTCCTGCCCCGTCGGTGACCATGCTGGTAAATGCGGTTCCCGGGTCGCCGGGGCCGCAGGTCGATGAGGACGGGCGGGGTTCTTCGATGAGGCCGACGTCGAATTGCGCGCCCGGTTCGGGCGCGTCGACCAGGTGCACCTCGGCGACCGCCCTGGATCCGCTGGTGCGGACGATGGCCGAACCGGTGCCGAGCATCGGGCCGGGTACTTTGGGGGCGATGCTGATCTTGCTGAAGTCGCATCGCCGCAGATAGGTGTCGAAAACGACGGTCGTGCCGCCGCCCTCGGCGGACGCGGTGCCGACGGCCGAAGCCGCGGCGGGGGTGATGACCGCGGTGGCCGCGGCCGCGCAGGTTCCCAGGCGTGTCAGTGTGTGCATTCGGCCACCTCGCTCCGCGGTGTGAACTGGATCACAGCGGAATGAGTATTCACCCGAGATTGGCGGTATTAAACCTTTGCCCGGTAATTACCCGGGCGTTAATTCATTGCGCTATTCCACGCCGAATAACCACGCGCAAAACCATTTCGGCGCCGTATCTTCGGCGTTCCGCTAGGGCTTGATGCGGATCGGCCCGGGTGACCACCATCCGGTGCGGGTGGCGGTGCCCAGGTCGAGCTGCGCCGGGTGGGCGTCGGCGATGGTGTCGAACTTGCGCAGCGATCCCCAGTCGCGGCCCCAGTCATGGGACAGGTATGTCGACATCACGTGGGCCCGCAGCAACAGGTCGGTGATGCCCAGCAGGCCGCCGTTGACACCGTCCTGCCAGGTGTCGGTGTCCTGCTTCTTGGCGTTGTAGTCCGGGGTGATGCGGAACTCCGGGATGTCGGTGACGCCGTTGGAGTGCAGCATCGGCTGCTGGCACGGGAACGCCAGTCCCACCGCCCAGTCCATCAGCACCGGCCGCTTGGAGCCGACGTACTCCTGCAACGACCGCAGCTCAGGCACCCGTGGCGGAGTCAGCGCGATCCAGTCGTCCGGTGTCAGGGACAGGTCCTCGGCAACCACCCGAACCGCGACCGCGTCGGCGGGCATCGCCGAACGCGCGAAGCGCAGGTTCCGCCACACCTTCGGCTGCTCGCCGTACAGGTCGTAGGGCACCAGCCGGCCGGCCGGCTGCACCGCGCCGCCATTGCCGGGCCTGCCGAATTCCAGTTCCACGGTCTGGCCGCTGGTGTGGCCGTGCAGGATGCTGTTGCCGGCGATGGTGCCCGCGGCGGTCACCACCACCAGCGGGTGTCCGTCATCCGGCTTCGGCAGCTGGTACCACGCCGACGTGAGCCGGCTCTGCTGCTGCGCGCCGGTGGTGTAGCTGCCGGCCAGCGGCACCCGGCCGGCGTCAAGGCCATACGGCAGCGGCACCGTCGAGCCGTTGACGCCCGGGGCTTTCAGCTTGGTCGGCGCATCCCAGTCGTAGTCGGTGCCGGGCTGCGGCACCTCCGTCTCCTTGATCGACTCGGCCAGGGTGCGGTCCGGTACGCCGTTGGGCGTGAATCCCGTTGGGCTGACGCCACCCAACGGCCCGAGCGGGCCGTAATTGTCCGGCTCTCCTGTTTTGAAAGGCGCCATGAAGCCGGCATTGCTGTCGGGCTCGACGAGCACGTCGTCGGCCAGCCCGCAGCCGCCGCTGAACTCCCGCAAGTTGTCCCAGGCGTTGGAGTAGGTGGGGTACTGGCGCACGATCCCGGCCACCATCGAGGCGATGAAGACGAACGCCATGAAGCCGGCCGCAAGGGGGATGGGCGCGGCGGTCAGCGCCCGCGCCAGCCGTCCTTCGCCGCGGTCCCTGGGCGCGAAGTGCAGGTACGCCGCGTAGAGCGCGACGATCACGAACAGCGCGAAAAAGACGGTGCTGATGCTGATTCCGTGGATCCGCGGCATCACGTTGTTGAACGGGACGCCGAAGCTCGACACGTACCACCAGCCGTTGGTGGTGGCGAAACACAGGGCCAGCACGAACAGCAGCGCCGCCAGGAAGGCCATGCGGTTACGCGACCAGCGCAAGCTCTCGTGCGACACCAGCACCGTCGTCAGCGCGGCCATCGCCGCTCCCACCGCGGCGAACAGCCCGAAGTGGTGCACCCACTTGGTGGGGGTGAACATCAGAAAGAACATGGTGCCGAAGATGACGCCCATCAGCCGCCAGGCCGGCCCGCGCGCAACACCGGGAATTCGCTTGCGCCGCAACATGATAAAGACCGCGGTGAAGAGGCACAGCGCGGCGATCAGGAAGCCGAAGCGGCGCGACAGCGAGCCGTCGACGGTCGGCAGGATCAGGTAGTAGTAGCGCAGGTTCTCGGTGTACCAGGCCTGGCTGGGGCCGATCGAGGTGCGAATCCTGGTGGCTTCCAACACCGTTGACAACGTCTGATCGGCGAACACCACCGTCAGGATGACCGTGCCGGCGGCCAGCATCGGCGCCACCAGCGGCCAGGTGCCGACCAGGCGATGGCGTTTCACCAGAATCCGCAGGATCGGGCGGCCACCGGCGACCAGCGCTGCCACCGCGATCAACCCGGTGGGCTGGACGCCCAGGGTGAAGGCCGCGGTGATGACGGCCAGCGCGGCGGGGGTGAGCCGGCTGTAGCGCATGGAGCGCTCGATCAGCACGTAGGTGATCAGCGAACCGACGGCGATGATCGGCTCGGGCCGCAGGCCGTTGTCGAACGGCATCCAGGCCGTCAGCAGGACCATGCCCGCCGCCCAGTTCGCCGCCTTGCTGGCGGCCACCGCAGGGCCGAGCCGGGGTAACACTTCCCGCGAGAGCAGTAGCCAGCACACGATCCCCGCGATCAGGTCCGGCAACCGCATCCACAGGCTGGCGTCGGTGACGTGGGTCATCAGTGCCAGCAGGTTGTAGTACCAGCCGAAGGGGTCCTCGGGGCTACCGAACCAGCGGAAGTAGTTCGACATGTAGCCGGCGCGATCGGCCACCCGGGCCATGCCCAGGATGTAGCCGTCGTCCGACGAGTTCGCCCCGATCACATGCCACAGCACGAAGCCGGAGATCACCGTGACGTCGGCCAGGGTGAACGTGCGCCAGTTCGCCGGAATGAGCCGGCGCATCCGGTGACCGTCCAGCTGATCGAGGCGCCACAAGGCGATCAGGGCGACGATGGTGGAAACGATGGCCAGCACCATCGCGGCCAGCTTCAAAGTCGTTGGGGTGGTGGAGAACCGGGTGTCGATGGTCGCCGAGAGCTGCAGACCGGCCGGGGCCGGCCCGCTCAGGTCGGTGAACACCCCGACGATCTGTGGCCGCAGGTTCGGGTCGGGGAAGCCGCCGCCGAGCGGCTTGCCCGCCGGGTCGGTCAGCCCGACGAACGTGGCGAAGGCGCCCGCCTTCGTCGAGGTGATCTCGATGCGCTGACACTGTGCCGACTCCACCTGATCGCGGGCCGCGCTGGCGATCACCACGTTGCGGTCGGTGACGTCGACGCGCTTGCCGTTGACCACCACGAACAACGCGTTGAGCGCGGCGTCCTTGCCCTTCTTGGGCGCCGTGCTGAGCACGACGCCGCCTTCCGGTGGCAGGCCGCGCACCACCGAGCACGGCACGGTTACCTTCACGTCGACCGGGGTGAGCGAAATCAGCGGCGCGGTAACGCTGTTCAGCTGGCCGTTCTGCGGCCAGTTCAGCGTCGCGGTGGTCTGCACGACGGGCAACAGCGGGGTGGCGATCGACAGGATGAAACCGATCAGCCCGGCGACCGTCGCGACCCAGCGCGTCACCCGCACGTCCTGGCGGGACAACGCTTCGCGCTCGCGCTTGTCGACGGTCGTGACACTCATTTGCTGGTCGGTTCGCGACCCGTCCCCCGCAAGCGGGAGGTGCCCCCGGCGCCCGGCTTCGCCGCCCTTACGATCGCTCATGGCAGCGCCCGAATCGGTCCCTGCCGGCTCCACCCGTGCACTGTCATCACACCCTGTTCGATTGTGGCGTCGGGCGCCTGATCAGCCGGCACCAACCGGAAATACTGCTCCACGGATCCCCAGTCGCGATGCCAGTCACCCCGCAGGTACGTCGCGATCGTCGAGGTACGAAGCATCGCCTGAGTGATCAGGAACGGACCCCCGTCCTCGCTGGCCTCCCACCCGTTCGACGACGCGGCCGTCTGCTTGTGGTCGGGCAGGATGCGGTATGCCGGTAGTTCGGCAACGCCAAGGTGTTCGGAGAACGGCCGCTGGCACGGGAAGTTCGCGGCCGTGGCGATGTCCATCAGCACGGGGGTCTGCGACCCCATCAACTGCTGCAGGGTCTGCAGCACCGGGACGCGCGGCGGCGTGATCGCGAACCACTGGTCCGAGCTCAGGTTGGGGTCGTAGGCGACGATGCGGGCCACGTTGGCCTCCGGTGGCGCCCAGGTGAGCGGGAACCGCAGGTTGCGCCACGCCGGCTCCGGCCCGATGTCGATCGGATACACCTGTGCCAGCGGCTGGGTGGTGCCGTCGGGACGGGCGACGCCCCACTGCAGTTTGAGCTGCTGCCCATAGGTGAAGGTGCCGTCCTCCTTGTACGACCAGATGGCACCGGCCGCCGTCACCACCACGATCGGCCGGTCCGGGCTACGCGGCGGCAGTTGGTACCACGCCGAGGTCGCGGTGGCGGCCAGCGAGTTCTCGCCGTAGCTGCCCATCACCGGGGTGCGGGCCGGGTCCAGGCCGAACGGCAGCGCCGCGTGCGACCCGTTCACCCCGACGGGGCCTTTGCCGCCGGCCGTCCCCGCGGAGTCGGTCATGGTGGCATTGGGTTTGTTGGGTGAGCCGGTGGAATTCACCACGCCCGGCTTGGTGACCACCGGGTACGACCTCAGGTCGTCGCCCACGCCGTCGTGTTTGAAGCCGACCGGGTTGACACCGCCCAGCGGGCCGTCCGGCCCGAACGTCTGCCCGGGCGCCGGCTGCAGCATGCCGGCGTTGGGGTCGGGCTCGGCCAGCACGTCGTCGGCCATGGCGCAGCTGGTCTTCGACAGCCCCGAGCTGATCGCGGCGAGGTTCGCCTTGCCGGTGGTGTAGAGCGGATAGCGGAACACCGCGCCCTTCGTCAGCGACGCGACTTCGCCGACGACCATGATGGTTGCGACCACCAGCAGCGGCGTCGACGCCAGCACCCGGTTGCGCCGGTTGTCCTTGACCTCGGTGTGCCCGGCGTAGTCCATCCGGAAGTGCTGCCAGGCGGCCAGCAGGCCGGTCGCGATCGACAGCGCCAAAAACATCGACGTCACCGGGTGGCTGGCCACGACCGGCTGGATGTCGTACCACGGCACCCCGTAGTTGCCGACGTAGAACCAGCCGTTGATGCCGGAGGTCGCCACCGCCAGCACGAACAGCAGGGCGGTCACGTACAGGGTCAGGTTGCGGCGGTTGTGCAGGCCGATCCGGGCCAGGGCGAATGCGGTGACCGCGCCCAGCGCGCCGGCCAGCCCGGCGAACGCACCGAACTGGACCGCCCACTTCGTCGGGGTGAACGTCAGCAACAGCAGGCCGAACGCCGTGGTCCCGATCAACCGCCACGCCGGGCCGCTGGCCACGCCCGGGATCCGGCCGCGACGCAGCAGGGTGACCAGCATGCCGAACATGCACAGCAGCAGCACCAGCACGGCGAATCGCCGGGCCATCGACCCGTCGGGGTTCGATTCCACCGTGAGGAAGTAGTAGCGCAACCAATCCTGGTACCAGGCGATGGTCGGGCCGACCTTGTACTTGATGCGGGCCGATTCCCCGACCGTGGCCAGCGTCTGACTGCGGAAGACCACCACGAGGATCAGCGACGCCGAGGCCGCCAGCACGGCCAGCGGTGCGAGCAGGCCGTCGCTTTGCCGGCGGCGCCGGATCGTCTGGGCGACGGCGCGCGCCCCGGTCAGCAGCGCGGCGACGGCGATCAGGCCCTGCGGTGCCAGCGTCGCGCTCAGCAGCGCCACGATGATGGCCACCGCCGCCGGGGCCAACCGACGCAGCGCGATCGCCCGTTCCACCAGCATCCAGGTGACCAGCACGCCGAGGGCGATCAGCGGTTCGGGCCGCAGTCCGTTGTTGAACGGCAGCCACGCCGCCACGAAGACCGCGCCCGCGGTGAACACCGCGACCCGGTTGGCCGCCAGGCCGCCGCGGCCGGGTCCGAGCCGGCGCAGCACCCAGTGGCTGATGATCAGCCAGCAGCCGATCGCGGCCAGCGTGGCGGGCAGTCGCATCCACACGCCGGCCGTGCTGACGGAGGCCATCTTGGCCAGCAGGCTCAGGTACCAGTCGAAGGGAGCGTCGGTGGTGCCGAAGTAGCGGTAGTAGTCGGCGATGTAACCGGCGCCGGGGGCGACCCGGGCGATGGCCAGGTTGTAGCCGTCGTCCGACGACGTGGCGCCGATGATGTGCCACAACAGCAGCGTGGCGGTGACCCCGGCGTCGGCGATCCACGTCGCGATGCCCACCCGCCGCCAGTTGGCAAGGTGCGTGCCGGGGCGATACCGGGAGAGCCAGGCGATCGGGGAGCGCCAGTTGAGCAGGGTGCTGCCGCCCCGGCTGCGGCGGTCCAGCACCGCGAGCGCGATGATGGCCGTCAGCACCGCCAGGGCGCCCAGGGCCATCACGATTTCCTTGAGGACGGTGGGCGCGGTGATGAAGCGGGTGTCGATGTCGATGCGGGCCGACAGCCCCGGCCCCGCGGGCACCTTCATGTCGGTGAAGACGCCGCCCACCTGGGGTTTCTTTTCGGGCGACAGGATCCCCGAGGCGCCCGGTATGCCGACGAAGTCCGCGCCGGTCGCGCCGGCGTCGGCCCAGACGTGCAGCACGCTGCAGCCGCCGGCGGCGACGGCCGAGCGTTGCGCGACCGCGGCCACGGTGTCGCGGAACGCGACGACGACGACGTCCGTGTTCGCCCGCACGAACAGCCCGTTCTTCCCGGCGTCCATGCCACCCGGCGGCAGCGTCGCGACGACCAGGCCGCCACCGGCGGGCAGGGTGGCGATGTCCGGGCAGGGAATGGAGATGTCCAGCGCGCGGGGCGCCCCGGACACCAGCGGCGCGGTGATCTGGCTGACGTGCCCGTCCGTGCTGCCCTGGGGCCACAGGACCGTTGCGGTGGTCTGCCGCACCGGAAGCAGCGGGACGGACAGGCACAGCAGCAGGCCCACGATTCCCGCGATGGCGGCCACCGACCGGGGGATCCGCTGCGATCGCTCTTTACCGTCGTGGGGCACGAGGCTCGATCGTAAGCGACGCTGCTTTGTCCGATGAGGACGCGGGGCCGCGCGTGCACCGGGGACGCTATCCGCGGACTCGGCCCGCCAGCGTGGCCAGCCCCGGACCGTCCAGGTCGGCCAGGGCGGCCGGACGCCCGGTCATGGCCAGCAGGAGCGCCTCGCCGGGGCCGGTCACCTCGGGCCCGTCGCCGTGCGTCCACTCGACGTCGGTGGCGCGCAGGCGCAGGCCCCGGATCCTGCGTCCGGCGCCGAGCCGGGGATTGCCGGGCACCAGCGGAAGGATCCGCTCGAGCCGATCGGGCGGCACCTGCCGCGGCCGGTCGAGCGCGCGGCGGATGTCCTGGTGATGGATGGTGCCGTCGACGAGCGCGATCATCCCGCCGAAACCCGCTGTCAGTCCCCGCGGTTGGAGGTGGCCGCGCAGGAATTCCAGCAGCTGTTGCGGGGTCAGGGCCGCGAATTCGTCGACACCCACCTGGTTCGCCCGCACGATCGCGCCCTTGGCGAACCGTTTCAGCAACCCCAGCGCGCCCAGCTCCTCGTAGCTGATCACATGCGCGACAACGTCTTTGACGCTCCAGCGGGTGCACAGGGTGGGCGCCTGCCAGTCTTGCGGCGCCAGGGTGGCCAGGAATTCGGCGAGGTCGGCCCGCTCGGCGCGGGCCATGGTCATCAGGTCGGCGCTCATCGCGGATCACCGCCGACGATCAACTCCCGGTACCGGCCGAGGTACAACGGCCAACCCGCGTCGCCGTCGACGCCGTCGGCGACGGACTCCCAGCCCGGCCCGTGCCGGTCCAGGTGGCGGTGTACGAGGTCGACCCGGGTGCGTTCGCCGGACTCGGCGGTGAAGCGGACGTCGACCTCGCTCGTCTTGGCCGGGTCGGTTTCCAGCTGCCATGTCGGACCGATGTCCCAGCTGAATACCACGCGGTGTGGCGGCTCGTAGACCAGGATCCGCGCCCATCGGCACACGCTGCCGTCGACGCCTCGGTCGTAAATATGGCCGCCCACTTGGGGTTCGAACACCGTCTCGGCGATCGGGACCGCCAACAGGTTGTGCTCGCGCGGCTTGAACGCGCCGAACTGCTCGGTGAAGACGGCGAACGCGCGCTCGAGGGGGGCGTTGACGACGATGTGGTGGTTGACGTTTCCAATCCGCTGGGTCATGATGCTCCCTCGTTCATCTCGTCGATGGTCTGCGCGTAGCCGGCCAGCGCCTGTGTCCAGAACCGGTCGAGGTCGGCGCGCAGCGCCTGCAGGCCGGCCGGATCGAGCTGATAGACGCGGCGGGTGCCCGCGGCGCGGTCGCGCACCAGCCCGGCGGACTTGAGCACCTTGAGATGCTGGGACACCGCCGGTCTGCTGACCGGCAGGTCGCGGGCCAACTCGCCGACCGCCGACGGGCCGTGGGCAAGACGCTCCACGATGGCCCGCCGCGTCCCATCCGCCAGTGCCAGCCAGACGTCACCCGTTTGGTAAGTGACCACGAACCGTAAGTCTAGGCTTACCGACGGCGGACGGCAAGGGTCGGCCCGCGCGGGCCGTCGCACCCGTGCGGCGAAGCCCTCGAGAAAAGTGCTGTGCGCCTAGGTTTTACGCAGCGGTGCCGGGCCCCACAGGCCGCTGCGGGTGGCCGTCCCCAGCAGCAGGTGGGCGGGCTGCGCGTCCGGGTAGTAGGGCGTCAGCCGCTGCAGCGAACCCCAGTCGCGAGACCAGTCGTCCTTGAGGTAGGTGGCCATCGTGGTCGCCTTGACCAACAGCTCGGTCACCCCCAGCGGGCCGCCGCCGTTGTTGTCCATCACCGGCGAGTTGGCCTCGGCGCCGAATCGGTCGGGCAGGATGCGCCATCTCGGCGTCTCGTCGACGCCGTTCTGGTGACCGAACGGTCGCTGGCACGGGAAGGCGAGCCCGACGAGCCAGTCGAGGAACACCGGGTCGGCGGAGCCCACCACGTCCTGCAGCGTGCGCAGCTGCGGAATCCTGGGCGGGGTCAGCGCGATCCAGTGCTGCGGGGCCAAGTCCTCGTCGTCGGCGACCAGCCGGATCTGGGTGGCCGAGCTCGGGATCGCCGACAGTGGCAACCGCAGGTTGCGCCAGGCCGGCGACGCCCCCACGTCGGCGAATTGGAACGAACCGCCGGGGTGTCCGCCGGCCGCCTGATCGTCGGTGGCCCACTGCACCTGGACCTCGCGGGGGTCAAAGCGCCCGGCGGCGCTCACCACCAGCAGCGGGCGCGCCTTGTCGCGCGCCGGCAGTCGATACCAGCTGGACCGCAGGTGCGCGGGAATCTGGATGCCCGAGCGCCAGCTGCCGAGCACCGGCGTGCGGGCGGGATCGAGGTTGAAGGGCAGCTGGGCCGACGAGCCGTTGATGCCCGGTGCCGGGGTGGTGCCGCCCTCGGTGCCGGCCTGGTTGCTGCCGGTCTTCTCCTCGTCGTTGACGAAGCTGCGGTCACCCGGCCGTTCCATCACCGGGTCCGCGCGCACGTCGGCGGGAATTCCGTTGGGCGTGAAGCCTTCCGACAGGCCGGCGCCCAATGCGTCGGCGACCGAAGCGTTCACCGGCGCCAGCATGCCGGCGTTGGGCTCCTGCTCCACCAGCACGTCCTCGGCCAGTCCGCACGACTTCCCGGTCAGCGCTTGCAGATTGGAGCGACCGACCGACCATGCCGGATACTGGTCGGTCATCGCCAGGGTCAGCGAGGCCACCTCGAACACCACCAGGACCCATGTGGCAATTGCCAAGGGGGACTGGATGATTCCGGCCACTCGGGCGCCCAGCCGGGTTCTGGGCGGCCCGTTGTCCGGGGCGACGAAGTGGAACCAGGCGGCCAGCAGCAGCACCGCCGCGGTCAACCCGAGCAGCGCGGTGGCGAAGGCGTAGTGCCAGGCCGGGAACTCGTTGGACCAGGGCACGCCGAAATTCGAGACGTACCACCAGCCGTTGACGCTGGCGAACGACAACGCCACCAGGAACAGCACCACCGCGGCGTACACGGTCCGGTTGCGCCGCGACCGCATCGCCACCGCGGTCACCGCGACCGCGGCCAGCGCGCCCAGCGGTCCGGCCAGCCCGGCGAACACCCCGAAGTGGTGGGTCCATTTGGTGGGGGTGAACATCATCGCGGCGAAGGAGATGATGGTGATGCCGACGATGCGCCGGCTCGGCCCGGCGGCCGTGCCCGGAATCCGGCCCTTGCGCAACGACATTGCCACCGTGACGCCGAGCGCGAGAACCAGCGCCAGTACGGCGAAGCGGCGGGCGACCGACCCGTCCGGGCTGGCCATGAACAGCCGCTCGTAGCGAATGTGTTCGTCGAACCAACTCAGGCTGGGGCCGACGGCCCGCTTGAGCATGCTGGCCTGGATCTCGCCGGTCAGGGTCTGGTCGCGGAAGATCAGGATCGCGGTGACGGTGGCGGCGGCCAGCAGCGGGGCTATCAGCGGCAGCGCACCGAACCGCGTGGAGCGGCGATGCAGGATGGTCCGCAGCGGCCCGATCGCGACCAGCAGCGCGCCGATCGAGGCGATGCCCGTCGGCCCGGAGAACAGGGTCAGCGCGCCGATGATGCAGGCGATCGCCACCGGCAGCAGCCGGCTGGTGGCCACCGCGCGTTCCACCGAGCACCAGGTCAGCAGGATGCCCAGGGCGATGATCGGCTCGGGCCGCAGGCCGTTGTCGAGCGGCAGCCAGACGGCCAGGAACATGCCCGCGGCGGTCCAGGCCGCGGCCCGGTTCTGTTTGACGGCATGACCCAGCCGGGGCATGACCTCGCGGCTGATCACCCACCAGCACGTCAGCGCCATCACCAGGGTGGGCAACCGCATCCAGACGCTGGTGGTGCTCACGTGGGCCCACAGCGCCAGCAGGTCGTAGTACCAGCCGAACGGCGCTTCGGGCGTGCCGAACCAGCGGTAGTAGTTGGCCATGTAGCCGGCGTGCTCGGAGACCCGTGCCATGGTCAGGATGTAGCCGTCGTCGGACGTGTTGGCGCCGACGAAATGCCACCACACCAGCACGCCGATCACCAGCGCGTCCAGCCCGCCGATCGACCACCAGCGGGCCGGTAGGAAGCGGCGGTGCCGGGTGCCGTCTGCGGTGTCGAGAATGTGCAGCGCGACCAGGGCGGCGGCGGTCAGCACCAGCCCCAGGATCATCGCGGCCATCTTCAGCGGGGTGGGGCTGCTGCTGTAGCGGGTGTCGATGGTCGCCGAGAAGTGCAGGCCCGACGGCGCCGGTCCGCTCAGGTCGGTGAAGACCCCGACGATCTGCGGCCGGAAGTCGTAGCCGCTTTTCTCGCCGCGCAGCGGCGAGCCGGGATGCTCGGCGTTGGGTCCCTGCGTGAGTCCGACGAATTCGGCCGTGACCTTCTCGGCGTGCGCGGTGAAGGTCAATCGCTGGCAGGCCGGACTGAGCACCTCGCTCAGCGGAGCGGTCACCACCGGGACGTTGCGCACCACCAGCACCAGGTCGTTGTTGGCGCGCACGATCAGCAGGCCCCGGTCGACGGCCTTGGGTGCCTGCTTGGGCACCGTCGACAACAACACCGTCTTGCCGGCGTTGCCGGGTCCGGCCAGTCCGGCGGCGGCGTCACACGGGACGGTGATGTTCAAATCGGTGGCCACGTAGCCGATCAGCGGGGCGTCGACGCTGCCGAAGGTGCCGTTCTGCGGCCAGTTCAGTTGGGCGGTGGTCTGGTTGACCGGGAGCAGCGGGGTGGCGATCGCCAGCAGCACGCCGAGCAGCCCGGCGACGGAGGCAACCAGCCGGGCGATCCGGTGATTCGCTCCCGTGTCGTTCACGGAGCTAGATGCTAGTTCTTCGGCCGTTTGAGGCCCCGTTTGAGGCGTGGTGTCGGTGCTCATCAGCGGTTACGCCCCCGGCTTGCGGATGGCCAGCACGAACGGGCCGACGCTCTGGACGGCGAAACGCGGGCTGTCGAACAGGGCGCCGCGCAGATCGACGGTGTAACGCCGCACGTTGGGCTGGTTGGGGTAGACGTCCTCGGCCAGCCGCAGCGTGTAGTTGCCCGCGGCGCCGCGGCGCATGAGGAAAACCGTGGGCGGGGGCCAGGGGCAGGTGTCCAGGGCATGGAGCAGCTCGTCGGCGGTCTTGAGGTTGGACCACTTGTTGATCTGCGCGGCCCGCAGGTCGAACTGCGCGAGCGGGTTGGCGTAGTGCGAGGTGAGGCCCTGAAATCCCCAGTACGGGTAGAAGGACAGGAAGCTGTAGTCGGCGGTCATCACGACGGTCTGATCGCGCGGCTTGCCGGTCACCTGGGTGATGGCGTGATCGATTGTGGCGTAAAACTTCTCGGCGCTGGGCGGGCGGCGGTCCCCGCGTTGGCCGTGACCGTCGGTGTCGGTGTAGGCGATGGTGAGGTCGGGCCGCAGCACGTCGGGGATGTCCTGGCTGAACGCGATCGCGGCGGCCAGCCCGATCGCGCCGGCCACCGGGGAGACGGCGCGGCCCCAGCCGCGGTCGCGGCCCGCGGCGGCCAGCGCCTGGGCGAGTTCGACGAAGCCGAACGCCCCGGCGGCGACCAGCAGCACGCTCAGGGTCGGCTGCAGCCGGAAGGACAACAGGGTGGTGCGCGCCAGCGTGGTGAGCATCGACAGCAGCGACCACAAATAGATCGCCAGCACGCCGATGGCCAGGGCGCCCGCCCGCACCGACGAACGGGCCCGCACCACCAGCCACAGGGTGCCGATCAGGCAGACGACGCCCAGCAGCGTGAACTGCAGCATCGGAAACGTCAGCTGCGCGCCGTCGGCCGGCAGGTAATGCTGGGCGCTGCCGGTGTTGCTGATCGGGTTGTGCAGTGCCCGCAACACGAACGGCAACCAGGTGGTGCAGGCGATCACGACGGCGATGCCGGCGATGACGGCCAACCGCCGCAGCGGATCGAGGGCGGCCTTGACGCCGCCGCTGTGCCGGTTGCGCCGCCAGCGCACGCCGGCCAGCCACAGGGCCATCAGTGCGACCGTGAACGCGGTGAACCCGAACAGCAGCGTGTACCAGGTGGCCGTCCAGCCCAGAAACAGCCCGGCGGCGATCACCGCGCTCCACCCCGCACGACCAGGCGCGTCCGGCTCCGCGCGCACCCCTGCCGCGAGTGTGAAGTTAGTTTCACGCTCGGAATCGACTGTGCAGTTAGTTTCACGCTCGGCGTCAGGAGCGCGGCCAGTCCCGCGCTCACCGGCGCGCAGGCCCGACCAGGTCAGCACCAGCATCGGCGGCAACAGCACGGTGATCATCGCCGAGTACGGCTCGGGCGAGCCGTAGGCCAGCGTCACCGCGGCCGTCGCGGCGGTGACGATCAGCGCGTATTCGAACCGGACCAGGCGCCACCACAGCACCAGCGCGACCGCGACCGCGATGGTGATCGACGTGATGGCCCACGGCTTGAAGATCTCCCACGCCGGTGTGCCGCCGAGCGCGGCGGCGCGCCCGCCGATCCAGAACCAGCCCGGCGGGTAATACGGCGGCAGCCCGAGGTAGGTCATGTCGCGCAGGGCGGGGCTGTCGGCGAGCCGGGTCACGTACTCGGTGCGGAACTGCTGGTCGACGGAGATGCCGAACAGGTACAGCTTGGTCGCCCCCAACGGCATGCCCAGCGTCACCACGGTGAACGCCGACACGAACACCAGCCCACCCAACCGGGTCAACCACCGGCCGCGGGGACGGCTGCAGCGCCGCCACGCCCAGCCGACGGCGACCAGCCCGGCCAGGCAGCCGACCTGCCCGACGGTGGTCAGGGCGTGCAGTTGATTGGAGGACGGGAACGCCGGCCATTGCACCCGGGAGATGGCGATCAGCGAGACCACCGCGACGGCTACCGCGACCAGCGCCGCCAAGGCCATCTGGCCGAGGGTGGCCAGCGCGTTGCGCATGATCAGATGGGAAGCTTGCGGAAGATGGGACGCGGGACGTGTCGCAACACCATCATCACATAGCGGAATGCTGCTGGTGCCCAAACCAATTCCTTACCTTTGGCGGCCGCAGTCACCGCGAGGTTGGCGACGTATTCCTTATCGACGGTGAGCGGGTGCGGCGGTCCAACTTCGTCTACGGCTCCACCAAGGCCGGGTTGGACGGATTCTATTTGGGGCTCGGAGAGGCGTTGCGTGAGTACGGGGTTCGCGTGCTGGTGATCCGGCCCGGCCAGGTGCGTACCCGGATGAGCGCGCACGTCAAGGAAGCCCCGCTCACCGTCGATAAGGAATACGTCGCCAACCTCGCGGTGACTGCGGCCGCCAAAGGTAAGCAATTGGTTTGGG
>NZ_LZKY01000103.1:0-17672 GCF_001673055.1 Mycobacterium sp. 1245801.1 | reverse complement strand
GTCCAGGCTGGTCATCGTGCCGTCCAGGTGATCCAGGCCGGCTTCCAGGCGTTCCACCGTGGCGTTGAGGGCCGACAGGGAACTGCTCAGCTCCTTCATGGTGATGCTCAACCCGTCGAGGACGTCTTCGACCTGCTCCACGGTCTTGTCGGCCCTCAACGCCACGGTGGAACGCCTGGAAGCCGGCCTGGATCACCTGGACGGCACGATGACCAGCCTGGACGATCTGGCCAAGCGGCTGATCGTGCTGGTCGAGCCGGTGGAGGCCATCGTGGCGCGGGTCGACGACATGGTGCGGGTCGGCGAGACCATGATGTCTCCCCTGGCGATCACCGAGCACGCGGTGCGAGGTCTGGTGGACCGGCTGCGCAACCGGACCGTGCAGTAGGCGCCCGGCGGGACCTTCGATGGCCACGTTGCTGCTGCACCATTCCGCGTTCGCGGACCATCGGACCGCGCCCGGCCATCCGGAGCGACCGGACCGCTACCGCGCGGTGGCGGCGGCGCTGAGCCGGCCACAATTCGACACGCTGATGCGTGCGGAGGCCGAGCCGGCCGACCTCGCGGCGACGCGCTATGTGCACTCCAATCGCTACGTGGACGCGTTGGAAGCCGCGCGGCCCGAAGACGGTTACGTCTACCTTGACGGCGGCGACACCATGATGGAGCCCTCGACCTGGGAGACGGCGCTGCGCGGGGTCGGCGCCACGCTGCAGGCCGTGGACGCGGTGCTGGCCGGTGACGCGCAGAACGCGTTCGTCGCGTGCCGGCCGCCGGGCCACCACGCCGAGACCGAGCGCGCCATGGGTTTCTGCCTGTTCAACAACATCAGCATCGGCGCGCGGCACGCGCAGCGCAAACACGGGCTGACGCGCGTCGCCATCGTCGATTTCGACGTCCACCACGGCAACGGCACCCAGCAGATCTTCTACTCCGACCCCAGCGTGCTCTACGCGTCCACACATCAGATGCCGCTGTTCCCCGGCACCGGTGCGGTGCGAGAAACCGGGGTGGGCAACATCTTCAACGCGCCCCTTGCACCCGGTGACGGCGGGACCGAGCTGCGCGCGGCCTTCGAGGATCGGATACTACCTGCGCTGCAAGGCTTTTCGCCCGAGCTGATCATCGTGTCCGCCGGTTTCGACGCCCACGAACGCGATCCGCTCGGCTCGCTGACCATGACGGCCGACGACTTCGCCTGGGTCACCCGGGAATTGATGGCCTCGGCCGAAAGGCTGTGCGACGGGCGCCTGGTGGCGGTGCTCGAGGGCGGTTATGACCTGCAGGGCCTCACCGATTCGGTCATCGCGCACGTCGGCGAGCTGCTGAAGGGCTGAACCGACTCGCCTTCAGCGTCGATGCTCAGCGCGGGAAGTAGCGGCTGTCGTTGTCGACCGAATCGAAGATGTCCAGCGCGTGCTGGAATGGCCCCGACGTGATCCGCTGGTCGGTGGCATAGGAGTGGTCGAGCTGGAACACGACGCACAGCAGCAGACCCAGCAGCACCGCGACCGTGCTGGACACCACGACGTGACCGACGGTGCTGCCCAGCCGCAGGAAACCCGTAAATGCAACCAGCACAACCGCGCCGAAGATCAACCCCGCCCACATCAGGGGCGGGATCCGTGGCTTGGTGCCGACGATGCGTTCGTTGCGGTCGGAGGCCAATTCGCTCAACTGGTTGAGGAATTGCTGATTGATCGGCTTCGCCGCGACGTTGGGTTGCTGGCGGCCGACCGTGCGATACATCCGGGTGATCGCGGCGCGCGCGCCGTCGTTGCGCTGCTTGTTCCACTCCGGGCCGGCCACCGCGCCCGCGTATTTGCGCAACAGCTCCTGGATCTCGGTTCGCTCCGGTTCGGGCATGGCGACGGTTTGCCGGTACATCGTCGTCAGGGCCGACGCCTCAGCGGAGACGACGACCTGAGTGGACGAAAAGTGTTCCCAGGTGGCCACCACGGTGAACCCCAGCAGGGCGCCGTAGATGAAGCCGACGACGGTGAGGAACGAGGCGATCGCCGGATTGTGTTCCTTGCCGTTTCGCCGGCTCGGCAGTATGCGATTGCCCAGCCAGATGGAAGCCACCGCAATGGCGATCGCCACCGCCACGACCGAGGCCAGAAAGAGCCACAGGGGTAGTCCGGATCCGCTCACTGGTCTCCTCGGTCGACGTCGCGTCAATCAGGGTATTCGCGGGGGGCCGGCCCGGGGAGACGAATCGCGGGTTATCAGCCGCTGTTTCGCAGCGCGCTGGCGAGCCCGTTCATGGTCAGCAAAATGCCGCGCTGCACCAATTCGTCGTCGTCGCCGGAGCGGTAGCGGCGCAGCAACTCCACCTGCAGGTGATTGAGGGGCTCGAGGTAGGGGAAGCGGTTGAACACCGAACGCGCCAGCGCCGGGTTGTCGGCGAGCAGGTTGTCCTGGCCGGTGATGAGCTTGTGCATGGCGATGGTTCGCCGGTGCTCGTCGACGATCTTGTCGAACACCCGGCGCCGCAATTCCTCGTCGTCCACCAATTCGGCGTAGCGCGCCGCCAGCCCGAGGTCGCTTTTGGCCAGCACCTGGGCCAGGTTGGACAGCACGCTGCGGAAAAACGGCCAGCGCTGGTACAACTCGTGCAGGGTGTCCACCCGCTCGCTTTCGCTTTCCGGGCCGGCCGCGATCCACTGTTCGAACGCCGACCCGGTGCCATACCAGCCGGGCAGCATGACCCGCGACTGGCTCCACGCCAGCACCCAGGGGATGGCGCGCAGGTCCGAGATGGACTCGGTGGGTTTGCGTGAGGTGGGGCGGCTGCCGATGTTCAGCGAACCGATCTCGCTGACCGGCGTGGAGGCCATGAAGTAGTCGACGAAACCCGGTGTCTCGTGCACCAATTCGGCGTAGGCACGCTGGGCCAGCACGGCCACCTCGTCGAGCACCGCGTACGCCGGTTCGGCGGCGTCGCCCAGGCCCTCCACATCCAGCAGCGTGGATTCCAGCGTAGCGGCCAGCAGGCTCTCCAGGTTACGTTGGGCCGCTTGCGGTTCGGCGTACTTGGCGGCGATCACCTCACCCTGCTCGGTGAGTCGCAGCGAACCGTTCACCGCGCCCGGCGGCTGCGCCAGGATTGCCTCATAGCTCGGCCCGCCGCCGCGGCCGACGGTGCCGCCGCGACCATGGAAGAGCCGCAACCGGATTCCGGTTTTGCGGGCCACCTCCACCAGGGCCAGCTCGGCCCGGTACACCGCCCAGCTGGACGCCAGGTAGCCGCCGTCCTTGTTGGAATCGGAATACCCCAGCATCACCTCCTGGCTGTCGTCGCGGGCGGCCACCAGGGCGCGGTAGATCGGGAGTTCGAGCATGGCGTGCAGGATGGTGGCGCCGTTGTGCAGGTCGTCGATGGTCTCGAACAGCGGTGAGATGCCGACCGGGCAGTACGGCGCATCCCCGGACGCGTCGATGAGGCCGGCCTCTTTGAGCAGGATCGCGGCCTCGAGGACGTCGGAGACCGAACGACACATGGAGATCACGTAATTGGGCACGGCGGACGGTCCGTAGCGCTTGATGGCGTGCGCCGCCGCGCGCACCACGCCCAGCTCTTTGCGGGCCAGTTCGGACAACTCCGCGCGGTCACCGACCAGCGGCCGGCGGGTGGCCAGCTCGGCGGCCAGCAGCTCGACCCGGTCGTCTTCGGGCAGCGAACCGTAATCGGGGTGCACCCCGGACCACGCCAGCAGCTCGGCGACCACCTCCTCGTGCACGTCGGAGTTTTGCCGCATGTCCAGGCCACACAGGTGAAACCCGAAGACCCGCACGCCTTCTCGCAGCAGCGCCAGGCGGTCGTCGGCCAGCAGCGCGCTGCCGTGCGCGCGCAGCGACGCATCGACGGTGTCCAGGTCGGCCCGCAGCTCGCCCGGGGCGGCATACGGCGGCAACCCGAGGTCCAGCTCGTGCTGGGGTCGGCGGTCCAGGATCTCGGCGCCGGTCGCGGTGAGCCGGGCGCGGATCACCCGCACCGCGCGCCGATACGGCTCGTCGGCGCGGGCCTTCTCACCGCAGCCCTCGGCCAGTTCGGTCAGCTCGGGGCTGACCGCGACCAGGCGCGCCGACATCGACAGCTCCTGTTCCAGCGCGGTCAGTTCGGCCAGGTAGTGCGCCAGCGCGGTGAACGCGGCGTTGCCGGTGGCCTGGCGCACCACGTCGCCCGTCACGTTCGGGTTGCCGTCGCGGTCCCCGCCGATCCACGAACCGGGCTGCAGGATCGGCTGATCGAGCAGGTCCGCGTCGGGCCAGCGCTTCCGCAGCGCGTCGCGCACCTCGGCGTTGACCTGCGGGATCACCTTGAAGAACGCGGCGGCGTAGTAGCGCAGCCCCACCTCGATCTCGTCGGTGATCTGCAGCCGGGACAACCGGATCAGCGCGGTCTGCCACAGCGTGAGGACCTGGCGGCGCAACTCGCGTTCGATGTTGCGGCCGTCGTCGGTTTCTTCGTGTCCCTCGGCGCGCAGCCGCATCAGTTCGGTGATCCGGTGCTGGGTGACGAACACGGTGCGCCGGCGGGTCTCGGTGGGATGCGCGGTGATCACCGGCGCCACCACGGCACCCTTCAGCGCACCGGCGACGGTGGCCGAATTCAGTTGCGCGGAGTCGAGTTTGGCGTAGGTAGCGGCCAGGCTGCTGTCCTGCGGCGCCTCGCCGGCGGCGACGTGAATCGCCCGGCGGCGCTCGCGGTGGATGTCTTCGGCGACGTTGGCCAGCAACGCGAAGTGGCTGAACGCCCGAATGACCGGGATCGCCTGGTGGATGTCGATGCCATCGAACATCCGCGCCAGCTCCGCGCGGTCGATCTCGGAGCGCCGCACCCGAAACGATTCGACCCGGGCCCGCTCGACGAGCTCGAACACCTCGTGACCGTTCTGCTCGCGCACCGTGTCACCCAGAATGGCGCCCAGCAGCCTGATGTCGGCCCGCATCGGCTCGGTCGCCTCGCGACCCACCAGGGTGCGCTGCACGGCGCCGATCGGTTCCAGCGTGCCCTCGGATGCCTCAACCATGAGTCCCAGTATCGACGCGGTTGTCCGCGGCCGCCCGTCGGGGACCGTCCGCGGCCGTGAATCACCATGGCGCCCAGCGGGTCAGATCAGCGTGATTTAACAGGAATGACCGGCCGATCAACCGTGTTGGTTGCGGACATGTCCACCGGAATCATCCTCATGGCCCGTCCCGATGCCCCCAACCTCGTCGATGACGTGATCGCCCAAGCCCAACGAGCCCACGAGCTCGGTGTCGCGCAGGTGTGGCTGCCCCAACAGCAGAACTACGACGCGATCGCGCTCGCCGCGCTCGTCGGAGCCGCCGTGCCCGGGCTGGGCGTGGGCACCTCGGTGGTGCCGATCAATCCCCGTCACCCGCTGATCGTCGCCTCGTTGGCGCAAACGGCGCAGGCCGCCGCGCACGGCAACTTCAGCCTGGGGCTGGGACTGGGTGCCCGCCAGGTGGAACGCCCGGCCTTCGGCACCGACTTTCCCAACACCATCACCCGGCTGCGCGAGCACCTGACGATCCTGGCGTCGGTGTTCAACAGCGGCGGCGTCGACTTTCACGGCAGCGAACTGCACGCCAGCCCCACCTGGCCGGTGCGGGTGCCCGGCGGCACACCGATCCCGGTGTATGTGGCGGCGATGGGCCCCAAGGCGCTGCGGGTCACGGGCGAACTGGCCGACGGCACACTGCCGTATCTGGCCGGGCCCCGCACCATCGAAGAATTCATCGTGCCCGAGATCACCAAGGCGGCGGCCGGGGCGGGCCGCCCGGCACCGCGCGTCATCGCCGCGGTGCCCGTGCTGTTGTCCGACGACGTCGACGGCGCTCGCGGCGCCGCCGCCCAGCAGCTGAGTTTTTATGAGGCCATCCCGTCGTATCGCAACGTGATCGCCCGGGAAGGCCTCGCCAGTGTCGTCGACCTCGCCGCGATCGGGCCCGAGGAGTCCGTAACCCGCCAGTTGCGCCGTTACCGTGACGCCGGAGCCACCGACATCGTGCTCAGCCCGCTGGACCGCTCCGACGCGGTCGACCGCGAAGCGCTGTGGAGGCTCACCGCCGCGCTGTGACCGCGCGGGACACGCGCGCCGTCAGCGATATTTGATCATCAGCGCCATGCCGATGATGCACACCAGCCAGATGGCGGTGATGAAATACGTCAGCCGGTCCAGGTTCTTCTCCACCACCGTGGAGCCGGACAGGCTGGACTGCACGCCGCCACCGAACAGCGTGGACAGGCCGCCACCCTTGGCGCGGTGCAGCAGCACCAGCAGCACCACCAGGATGCTGGTGACGACCAGGGTGATCTGCAAAGCCAACTGCATGACGGCCAGCCTACCTGGGCGAAGCCGTGCTCAAGGAAGAGGCCCGCCGGCGGCGATCGCCGCCAGCGTGGCGAACTGCTCGCCGTCCAGGGAGGCGCCGCCGACCAGTCCGCCGTCGATGTCGTCGCCGGCGATCAGCTCGCCGATGTTCTTGGCGTTCACCGATCCGCCGTAGAGCACCCGCACCGAGTCGGCGACCTCCGGCGAGGCGAGGGACGCCAACTGTTCGCGGATCGCCTTGCAGACCTCCTGAGCGTCGGCGGCGCTGGCCACCCGTCCGGTGCCGATCGCCCACACCGGCTCGTAGGCGATGACGACCTTGGCGATCTGCTCGGCCGACAACCCGGCCAGCGACTCACGCACCTGCTTCTCGCAATGGCTGACATGCTCGCCGGCCTCACGGATGTCGAGGTGCTCGCCCACGCACACGATCGGGGTCAGCTCGTGCTTGAGCGCCGCGGCGGCCTTGGCGGCCACCACCGCGTCGTCCTCGTGGTGGTAGGTCCGCCGCTCGGAGTGCCCGACGACGACGAACGTGCAGCCCAGCTTGGCCAGGAAGGCGCCGCTGATGTCGCCGGTGTAGGCACCCGAGTCGTGTTCGGACAGGTCCTGGGCGCCGTAGGTCAACCGCAGCTTGTCCCCGTCGACCAGGGTCTGCACGCTGCGCAGATCCGTGAACGGCGGTAGCACCGTGACGTCGACCTTGTCGTAGTACTTGTCCGGCAACGCGAACGCGATCTTTTGCACCAGCGCGATGGCCTCGAAGTGGTTGAGGTTCATCTTCCAGTTGCCGGCGATCAGCGGTTTGCGGCTCACGACTCTGGGGCCTTTCTAGTTGTGGTCGGGCTGGGGTCGACTCAACACCTCGATACCCGGAAGCGTCTTGCCCTCAAGGTATTCCAGCGACGCTCCCCCACCGGTCGAGATGTGCGAGAAGTCGCCCTCTGGGATGCCCAGTGCGCGCACCGCGGCCGCGGAGTCCCCGCCGCCCACCACGCTGAACGCGCCCTTGCCGGTGGCCGCGGCGATCGCCTCGGCGACGCCCTTGGTGCCCGCGGCGAAGGCGGGGAATTCGAAGACGCCCATCGGCCCGTTCCAGAACACGGTTTGGGCGTTGGACAGCAACGTGGTGAACCGTTTGACCGAGCCCGGGCCGATGTCCAGGCCCATCACGTCGTCCGGGATGGCGTCGGCCGCGACGGTCTGCGATGTCGCGTCGGCGGCGAACTTGTCGCCCACCACGATGTCCACCGGCAGCCGCAACACGTCGACGTAGGTGTCCAGCAGCCCGCGGCAGGTGTCCACCATCTCGGTCTCCAGCAGCGACTTGCCGACCGAGAAACCTTGCGCGGCAAGGAAAGTGAAGCACATGCCGCCGCCGATGACGATGCTGTCGGCCTTGGTGGCCAGCGATTCGATGACGCCGAGCTTGTCGGACACCTTCGACCCGCCGAGCACCACCGCGTAGGGGCGTTTGGTGGAGCTGGTCAACTGCTCCAGCACGGCGATCTCCTCGGCCACCAGCGTGCCAGCGTAGTGCGGCAGCAGGGTGGCGATGTCGTACACCGAGGCCTGCTTGCGGTGCACCACGCCGAAGCCGTCGGAGACGAAAGCCCCTGTCGGACCGACCAATTCGGCCAGCTGGCGGGCCAGCGCCAGGCGTTCGCCGTCGTCTTTGCTGGTTTCGCGGGCGTCGAAGCGGATGTTCTCCAGCAGCAGGACGTCGCCGTCGGTCAGGCCCTCGGCGCGGGCCAGCGCGTCGGTGCCCACGACGTCGCCGGCCAGTTGGACGTGCCGGCCGAGTTGCTCACCGAGCGCGGCGGCGACGGGCGCCAGCGACAGCTTCGGGTCGGCTCCGTCCTTGGGCCGGCCGAGGTGCGCGGTGATCACCACCTTAGCGCCCGCCTCGACCAACGCCTGCAGCGTCGGCACCGAGGCGGTGATGCGGCCGGCGTCGGTGATATTCCCGTCGTCCAGCGGCACGTTCAGGTCCGAGCGCACCAGCACGCCGCGTCCGGAAACCCCCTCGGCGAGAAGGTCTTTCAGGGTGTGGACGGCCACGGTTTACAGCGACTTGCCGACCAGGGCGACCAGGTCGACGAGGCGGTTGGAGTAACCCCATTCGTTGTCGTACCAGGAGACGACCTTCGCCTGGTTGTCGATCACCTTGGTCAGACCCGAGTCGAAGATCGAGCTGTGCGGGTCGGTGACGATGTCGCTGGAGACGATCGGGGCGTCGTAGTACTTCAGGATGCCCTTGAGCTTGCCCTCGGCCGCGGCCTTGAACGCGGCGTTGATGTCCTCGGCGCTGACCGACTTGGACAGCTCGGCGGTGAGGTCGGTGACCGAGCCGGTGGGGATCGGCACCCGCAGCGCGTAGCCGTCCAGCTTGCCCTTCAGTTCCGGCAGCACTAGGCCGATGGCCTTGGCCGCGCCGGTGGAGGTCGGCACGATGTTCAGCGCGGCGGCGCGGGCCCGGCGCAGGTCCTTGTGCGGCCCGTCCTGCAGGTTCTGGTCCTGGGTGTAGGCGTGGATGGTGGTCATCAGGCCCTTGACGATGCCGAACTCGTCGTTGAGGACCTTGGCCAGCGGCCCCAGGCAGTTGGTGGTGCACGAGGCGTTGGAGATGATGTTCTGGCTGCCGTCGTACTTGTCGTCGTTGACGCCCAGCACGATGGTGATGTCCTCGTCGGTGGCGGGCGCGGAGATGATCACCTTCTTGGCGCCGGCGTCCAGGTGCCCCTTGGCCTTGGCGGCGTTGGTGAAGATGCCGGTGGACTCGACGACGACGTCGACGCCCAGGTCGCCCCAGGGCAGCGCCGCCGGGCCTTCCTTGACCTCGAGCGCCTTGATCTTCTTGTTGCCGACGACGATGGTGTCGTCGCCCTCGAGGCTGACGTCGTGCGGCAGCCGACCCAGGATGGAGTCGAATTTCAGCAGGTGCGCCAGGCTGGCGTTGTCGGTCAGGTCGTTGACGGCGACCACCTCGATATCCGCGGTGCCCTGCTCCTGTTGAGCCAGCAAGGCCCGGTAGAAGTTCCGCCCGATGCGACCGAAGCCGTTGATACCTACTCGGACCGTCACTTGTCTCTCCTGTCGTCTTTCTTTCCGGTGTCCGCTGATTTGCGCTCGTCGCCAGCCTAGATCAGGGGCGGCTACCATTGCCGCGCTGGTATATCACCCGTGACCTCGGCCACACGCGGTCCGGTTAGCGGCCACGCTTGCGCAGCCATCCCAGCGCCGCCCCGGCGGCGTAGTACCCACACAGGCCGTGGATGCCGGCTCCCGGCGGCGTCGATTGCGAGCACAGGTAGACGCCGGGCACCCCGGTCGCGTACGGGTTGACCGAGACGCGCGGCCGCAGGATGACCTGGAGCCCGTCGTTGGCGCCGCCGATGATGTCGCCGCCGATGTAGTTGGGGTTGTAGGCCGCCAGGTCGGCGGTGCCGGTGCTCACGGTCGCGACGATGCGGTCGCGGAATCCCGGGGCGAACCGCTCGATCTGGTCGGTGATGATTTCGGTGGCGTCGCCGGTGTAGCCGAATGGCACGTGAGCGTAGGCGTAGATCGGGTTGATATTGCCCGCCGAGCGCGACGGGTCGGCCAGGTATTGCTGCCCGAGGATGATGAACGGCCGCCGGTACATCCGTCCTTGCGCCCGCTCGCGTTCGCTGTGCGCGATCTCGGCGAATGTCCCGCCCAGATGCACGGTGCCGGCGCGACCGCAGTCGGGACTGGTCCACGGGATGTCGCCCTGGACGGCGTAGTCGACCTTGAATGCCGACGAGCCCTGGCGGTACCGCTCATACGATCGCTTGATCCGCGCGGGCATGGCGTCGCCGTAGATCTGCAGTGCCGCGGCGGGGGTCAGGTCGAGCATGACGATGTCGGCGTCGGGAATGTCTTTGCGGCTGGTCACGGTGACGCCGGTGGTGATCGCGGCGCCGTGCTCGGCCAGCACGGCTGCCAGCGCCGCGATGATCGACCCCGATCCGCCCTCAGCCACCGGCCAGCCGTAGTGGTGCCCGCTGGCCATGAACATCAGCGCCATCGCGGCCGTCAGTGGCCGGTCCAGCCGGGTGTAGGCGTGCGCGGCCTGGCCGCCGTACAGCGCGCGTACGCGCTCGGTGCGAAACCAGCGAGCCAGCACCGTGGCCGGCAGCACCGCGCGCGGTCCGAAGGCAGCAAGCCGGATGGGGTGTTGCGGAAGATGCAGGACCGGGCGCATCAGGTCTTGGCACAGCTCGTCGAAGCCGGCGGCGAGATCGCCCACCGCGAGCCGCCACCGCCGTCCGTCGGCGCCCATTTCGGCCACGGTTCGGTCCATCGAGCGATACAGCGACCCCGCGGTGCCGTCGTCGAGCGGGTGCGCGCAGTCGATCTCCGGCCATTTCCAGGTCAGTCCATATCGACTCAGGCCGATCTCGTCCCAGAACGGTGAACCCACCGCCATCGGATGCGCCGCCGCGCAGACGTCGTGGATCACCCCGGGCACCGTCAGCTCGGCCGAGCGCGCTCCCCCGCCGACGGTCTCGCGCGCCTCGAGCACCTGCACGTCGACGCCGTCGCGGGCGAGTCGGATGGCCGCGGCCAGGCCGTTGGGCCCGGCGCCGACGACGACGGCCTTACGCATGGACCGTCGTGACGTGGACGGGGTAGTCGTCGCCGGGCTCGGGCCAGGGCTGCCGGCTCAGCATGTCCGCGACGTCGACGTAGCCCTCTTCGACGAGGCCGGTCTTGGCGTCGACGATGCGGTAGGCCTGCGTCTGGCGCTGGATCGGCTGGGCTTCCAGGATGATCACCCGCACGTCGCCCTCGTCGAAGTCGCAGCGGCGCTGCACGGCGGCCAGCAGCTGCTCGTTGTGCAGGTGGCCTTCGCCGAAGTTCCACCCGATCAGCGGTCCGGCGATGATTTCGCCGTCGCGCAGCAGGTAGTCGGCCTCGTCGGCGCCGTCGGGCAGGGCGCGGGACACCAGCCCGCCCAGCGCCCGGCCGTGGGTGTGCATGGACCGCCACCCCATCAACTTGTCGATCATGAGCTCGGCGGTCTGCGGATCATAAAGGCGGCTAAGCTGATTGGGTGCCAGCGCCGACGCCTTGGTGATGTTCGCCTCGATCTTGTCCTCGGCGCCCTTGCGCAGGCACCAGGTGCTGGTCGCCCAGTTGCCCGCGTAGTAGCGCATCGCCGGCAGGAACGAAACCTGTTGCGGGAACATGTTTCCCACGATCGGCACCACCGCCAGCGCGACGATCAGGATGATCAGCAGCAGCGGTGAACTCAGGCCGGTGGCCGTGACACCGGCGTAATGGCCGAACAAATAGAACAGCGAAAAGATGAAGAAGACGTTCCACTCCAACGGCACCCCCATCGGAATGGTGGAGGTGATGTTGAGGTGGAACAGCACCATGAAGCCGATCAGGAACCACGCCCACCGGTGACCGTCGGCGAACAACACCAGGACCAGCGGAACCAGAAATTCGGCCGTCGTCCCGCCGACATGGGCCATGACCTTCGGTATCCACGACGGCCGCAGGTCGTCGACCGGGTCGAGGTAGAGCCGTCGCTTGAACCAGTTGAACGCCCGGCTGCGCAGCAAGGGGCTGTTGCTCATCATGACCGCCACGACGTACGGGAAGTGGTGGTTGAGCTTGGATGTCGCCGCGCCCCACCACAGCGCCAGCATGATGATCTTGAAGGCGGCGATCTGGTCGGTGAACCCGAAGAAGAACACCAGCAGCGTCAGCCCGTAGTGCTCGCCGCGCGCCGCCAGGAAGACGGTCTTGTCCCGCAGCCCCAGCAGCGCGAGCGCGACGATCGCTGGCACCACCAGCCACGGATCGATCAGGCCGACGTCGCCCGCGGGCGCCGCCGGCCCGCCCCGCCCCGGTGAGAGCAGCGCCCAGACGCCGGAGCCCAGCACGACGAGATACAGCGCCACATCGGCCACCGTTCGGCTGTCGCCGCGGGTGAACGGCACCTTGTCCGGCCAGGCCGGCAGCCGAATGGTGTTGGGCCGCAACCAATACAGGAACCCGCCGAACGGCGGCCAGAACCGCGCGGTCAGCGGCCCCGAGCCGCAGCCCAGGCCCAGGATCTCGAACAGCAGCGTGAAGATGACCAGCTTCTGGTAGACGATCGGCTGCGTCCACCAGTCGGTGAGGTGGCCCAGCCCGCCCAGCCCCGGCGTCAGGGAGATCACCGCGGCGGCGCCGGCGGCGTACCCGGCGATCTTGAAGAGGTAGAACAGATAGACCGCGTACGGCGAACCGAAGCCGTGTTCGACCCAATGGCGGGTCATGATCTGGCGCCTCGTCGAACGCGGCAGGCTGAGCCACGTCTGCGGGTCGACGTCGGGAAACTCTGGAGCCATGAATCCCATGGGCGGCCTCGTTCCTGTCTAGAAACCAGCTGGCCCATTGAATGTATCGGCACCGCCACGCGGGTGCGCCGCACTGTGCGCCTCAGCGCTGCGCGTCAACCACCCGATCGACCGCCCTACGGCGAGAACTGTTGCGGGAAGCGATGATTCAGCGCAGGCCCGACGCGGACCGGCGAGCCACCGGGCGTGCCTGCGGCGCGGCGGCACCCGCCGTCCGGCGGACGAATCGGCGCCGCAGTTTGTCGATCAGCGCGTCCAGGGTCCGCCGATCCTGCTCGGCGATGCGCGCCAGACGGCGGTAGTTCGCCACGGCGTCCAGGTCGCCCCGCGCCTCCGCCGTGCCGATTTTGCGCTGATACTCGTCGATGCGCTGATCGATGAGGCCGCGCCGGCCGGCGAGCAGTCGGACGAAGTAATCGGCCTGCAGCTCGTCCGCGGTGCCCGGCGCGGCGAGCGCACCGGCGGCCGGTGCGGGCCGTGACGTTTCCTGACCCGGGCGGGCTGATTCCGCGCGGACCGCGGCGGGGTGGGCGCGGCGCCCGCGCCGGTCCCGGGTGCCGGCCGATCTGCGGGTGGCACTCGAGCGGGCGCCACGCTCGTGAGACAGACCGGCTACGTCCATCGGGTCCCCTTTACTCGAGGATTACTTAGGGCGCCGTAACAATAGCGCCCCGACCCGGCCCACACCATATGCCCGGTTGCGCAATGGGCGAAACACCGTGACAGCAACCGAGGCCCGGTCGCTACCATCGAGGGACTCGACTCGGCGAAGCGGCCCAGTGCGAGCGTCAAGGAGGGAACGTGACCGACAACGGCAACCCCGACGGCGGGGATATCGGCAAATTCGACCCCGGCTTGACCCAGCGCCTGATGGCGGTGATGCGCCCCGTTCTCAAGACCTATTTCCGGTCCGAGGTGCACGGACTGGAGGCGTTCCCGCCCGGTGGAGCCCTGGTGGTCGGCAACCACTCCGGCGGCATGTTCCCGATGGACGTTCCGATCTTCAGCGTCCACTTCTACGACAAACTCGGCTACGACCGGCCGGTCTACACGCTGAGCCACGACATCCTGATGACCGGACCCACCGCGGAATTCTTCCGGCGCACCGGATACATCAGGGCCAATCGGGAGAACGCGGCAGCGGCGCTGCGTTCCGGCGGGGTGGTGATCGTGTTCCCCGGCGGCGACTACGACGCCTACCGGCCCACCCTGTCGGAGAACGTCATCGACTTCAACGGCCGCAAGGGCTACATCCGCACGGCGATCGAAGCCGGCGTGCCCATCGTGCCGGCGGTGTCGATCGGCGGGCAGGAGACGCAGTTCTATTTGACCCGCGGCACCTGGCTGGCCGAGCGGCTGGGCATTAAACGCTTGCTGCGCAGCGCGATTCTGCCGTTGTCGTTCGGCTTCCCCTTCGGCCTGAGTGCGGTCATTCCGCCGAATTTGCCGCTGCCCACCAAGATCGTGACGCAGGTGCTCCCGCCCATCGACATCGCCAAGCAGTTCGGCGACGACCCGGATGTGGACGAGGTCGACGAGCATGTGCGGTCGGTGATGCAGGACGCCCTGACCGAACTCGCCGCCAAGCGTCGCTTCCCGATCCTGGGCTGAACCATGGCGAATCCACTGAGCGAGACCCTGGGCCTGGTCAGCACGCTGAGCCGCGCCGGCATGATCGCGCCGATGCGGCCCGACCGCTACTTCAAGATGGCGGCGGCCATGCGCCGCGAAGGCATGGGCATGACGGTGGGCTTCGCCAGCGCGGCGCAGCGCTGCCCGGACCGTCCCGGCCTGATCGACGAACTCGGCACGCTGACCTGGCGCGAGCTCGACGAACGGATCAACGCGTTCGGCGCCGCGCTGCAACACTTGCCCGCGGGTCAGCCGAAAGTCGTGGGCATCATGTGCCGCAACCACCGCGGCTTCGTGGAGGCGGTGGTGGCCACCAACCGGATCGGCTCCGACGTCGTGCTGCTCAACACGTCGTTCGCCGGGCCGGCGCTTGCCGAGGTGGTCAACCGCGAGGGCGTCGACGCCGTGGTTTACGACGAGGAATTCACCCCAACCGTGGACCGCGCGCTGGCCGACAGGCCGAACGCCAGCCGCATCGTGGCCTGGACCGATGGGCAACACGAGCTCACCGTCGAGAAGCTGATCGCCGAGTACGCCGGGCAACGGCCCCAGCGGTCGGGCCGCAAGGGCAGGATGATCCTGCTTACCTCCGGCACCACCGGAACTCCCAAGGGCGCCAACCAAACCGGTGGCAACGCCGGAATCGGCACGCTCAAGGCGATTTTGGACCGCACGCCATGGCGGGCCGAGGAGAAGATCGTGATCGTGGCGCCGATGTTCCACGCCTGGGGCTTCTCCCAGTTGATCTTCGCCGCGTCCATGGCCTGCACGGTGATCACCCGGCGCAAGTTCGACCCCGAGGCCACGCTGGACCTCATCGACCGCCATCAGGCGACCGGGCTCGCCGTGGTGCCGGTGATGTTCGACCGCATCATGGAGCTGCCCGCCGAGGTGCGGCGCCGCTACAGCGGGCGGTCGCTGCGGTTCGCCGCGGCGTCGGGTTCGCGGATGCGACCGGACGTGGTCATCGCGTTCATGGACGCGTTCGGCGACGTGATCTACAACAACTACAACGCCACCGAGGCGGGCATGATCGCGACCGCCACCCCGGAGGACCTGCGGGCCGCGCCCGACACCGCGGGCCGGCCCGCCGGCGGGACTGAAATCCGGATCCTGGACCCGGAATTCAACGAACTGCCCACCGGTGAGGTCGGCAGCATCTACGTGCGCAACAACACCCAGTTCGAGGGCTACACCTCGGGGAGTACCAAGGACTTTCACGCCGGGTTCATGTCGTCGGGCGACGTGGGATACCTCGACGAGGCGGGGCGCCTGTTCGTCGTCGGCCGCGACGACGAAATGATCGTCTCCGGTGGCGAGAACGTGTACCCGATCGAGGTGGAGAAGACGCTGGCGGCACATCCCGACGTGGCGGAGGCGGCGGTGATCGGCGTCGACGACGAACAATACGGGCAGCGGCTGGCGGCCTTCGTGGTGCTCGAGCCCGGCGCCGCGCTCGACGCGGGCGCCGCGCCCGAGGCGCTCAAGCAGCACGTGCGGGAGAACCTGGCCAACTACAAGATCCCGCGCGAGATCACGGTGCTGGACGAACTTCCCCGCGGCAGCACCGGCAAGATCCTGCGCGCCGATTTGCAAGCGCGGGTGACCGGCTGATGCGGCTCGCCCGGACCCTGCGGAAACCCCGGCCACTCGCGCGGGCCGCGCTCGAATTGGCCAACGCCGCCAACGGATTACGCCCGCTGGCCCGCAAGGGCTACAGCACCGTCCTGGTTTTCTGGTTCGGCTGGCCGGCCTCCGAGGTGCCGGGCGTGTACTTCTCCGCCTCGCTGCTCGATGCGCTGCGGCGGGGGCGGCGCGGCGACTTCGCGGGGCGGCGCGGCAAGGCGGCGCTGGCGCTGACGGCGGCGTCCTGGGCCATCTTGGCGGTGATCAAGTACCGGGGGGTCACCACCCCGGGCCCGGTGCTGGAGGCCGGGCTGCGCGAGGAACTCGGCGACGACTACGAAGAGGCGCTGGCCAAGCTGCCCCAGACGGAACCGCGGCGCAGCGGGCGGCGCATGCTGCCGCTGGGCAACACCGTGGCCCGCCGCCGGTACGTCGAGAAGACCAACGTGGTGTCCTACGGTCCCCACGGCCGCGCGAACCTCGCTGACATCTGGCGCCGCCACGACCTGCCGCGGGACGGAAAGGCGCCGGTGCTGCTGCAGGTGCCCGGCGGCGCCTGGGTGATCGGCATGCGCCGCCCCCAGGCCTATCCGCTGATGAGCCACCTGGCCGCCCGCGGCTGGGTGTGCGTGTCGATCGGCTACCGGGTGTCGCCGCGGCACACCTGGCCCGACCACATCGTCGACGTCAAACGGGCGTTGGCGTGGGTCAAGGAGAACATCTCCCGTTACGGCGGGGATCCCAACTTCGTGGCGATCACCGGCGGATCCGCGGGCGGCCACCTGTGTTCGCTGGCCGCCCTGACGCCCAACGACCCGAAGTTCCAGCCGGGGTTCGAGGACGCCGACACCTCGGTGGTGGCCGCGGTGCCGGTGTACGGGCGCTACGACTGGTTCTCCACCGAGGGCGAGGGCCGGCGCGAATTCGTCGACCTGCTCCAAAAGTTCGTCGTCAAAAAGAAATTCACCACACACCGCGACATCTACGTCGATGCCTCACCGATCCGGCGGCTGCGCGCCGACGCGCCGCCGTTCTTCGTGTTGCACGGCCACGACGATTCGCTCATCCCGGTCGGTGAGGCCGAGGAGTTCGTCGAGGAACTGCGCGCGGTATCCAAGAACCCGGTCGCCTACGCCGAATTGCCGCACGCCCAGCACGCTTTCGACATCTTCAGCTCGCCGCGGGCGCATCGGTCCGCGGAGGCCGTTGCGCGATTCCTGTCGTGGGTGTACGCGACGAATCCGCCCGAGCGCGACTGAGAGCGGTCTGCCGCCGCCCGCGGGCGATATTCCGGATACCGAAAGCGCATACGAAATCCCTTGGTTCACTGCGGTTTCAGGCGTCACAACGCGGGGTTTTTTGTCGGTGGGCATCGTTAGTTTGGCGGTGTGAGTGATGAGCAGGATGTCGAGGCGGCGTTCGACGCGCTCGATGCCGCCTGGGATCAGGTCTGCGCGCTGAACGTCGACGCGCTGAAGCCGCGCCAGCAGTTGGCGGTGTTGGCGCGCTGCGAGAAGCAGCGCCGGCGCATCCCGGCCGTCGAGCACCCCGTGATCAATTCCCTGGCCCGCCAGGCACCCTCCCCGGAACTCGGCGGCACAGCAGTCCAGGCCATCGCCGAGGCGACCCTGATCAGCCGCGCCGAAGCCGCCCGCCGCCTCAACGAGGCACGCGATCTGGGCCCGCG
>NZ_LZKY01000102.1:0-879 GCF_001673055.1 Mycobacterium sp. 1245801.1 | reverse complement strand
GAATCCGGCGTTGGGCGCATCGGCCGGGGGTGGCGGCAGCGGCGCCTGCTGCTGACTGGGCAGGATCGGCATGAACTTGCCCGGCGTGCCGTTCTGGACCCCCACCACCGGCTGGCGGCTGGCGGTGGGCTCGACGGCGACCGCGATCGCGGTGGCCAGGGAGGCCAGCCCGACGACCGCGAACGCCACGACGGCGTTGCCGATCACCAACGACCGCCGCGACAGCTTGGCCTCGGCCTCGTCGATGTCGCCGTACTCGTAGTCGTCGAGTTCGGGGTCGTACTCGTCGAATTCGCCCGGGTACTGCTCGCCGTCATCGGCCATCGAATAGGCCAGCTGGTGGTCTTCGGCGTTCGGATCGGCGAACTCCGCTGCCGGCACGACGGCCGTCTCGTCCCCGACGGGCCCGGCCGCGGGCGCCATCGCGGTGGCATCCCCGAACGCCGGGGCCATCGCCGTCTCGTCGCCGGTGAGCCCGACCGCCGGCGCCAGGGCCGTCGCGTCCCCCGCCGCGAGCGCCCCCGCCGCGAGCGCCGGAGCGGCGGCGATGGCCGCGCCGCGGGCCAGCGCAAAGGTGGGGTCCTCGGCGACCTGCACGCGCATGGTCGAGCCGTCGCGAAGCTCGTCGGCGACCCGGTGCAGCTCCGGCGAGGCGCCGAGCAGGTACACGTCTTGCGGGGCGTCCGGGTGGCCGCCGAGGTTCGCCATCATGGTGTGGAAGGCGGCCGTCGCATCGCCGCCGGGAGCGTCGGCCAGCTGCTGGGTGGCCAGCACCGTCGGCGGCGCGTCCGGGTCGCCGTCGCCGGAACCGACCATCGACAGCGTCGCCGTCGCGTCGTCCATCACCAGCGCCGCACCCGGCCGGCCGGCCGCGCGCAT
>NZ_LZKY01000101.1:0-45491 GCF_001673055.1 Mycobacterium sp. 1245801.1 | reverse complement strand
AAGTGCGCCTCGTCACCGATCGGGTCACTGCCGACCACGGCGATCCCCAGCCGCGTCCGGTAGGCCAGCGCCGCGGTCCCGTCGGCGGTGAAGTGGTAGCTCTTGCCGGTCTGCATGGTGAACGGCGCCAACGCATCGCCGGCGGTCGCGTCGATCAACTTCCACAACCGCGGCAGGTCACCCGGCCGCGGATGGGAGGTCGTCGGCCACATCAACACCATGCCCGAGCTGGCGATCACCACGTCGCCGAGCAGATCGAAGGACAACACATGCAAACCCAGTCCCGCCAGCACGAAGAAGGCCGCGGCGGCCGCGTGCATCGTGGTCACGGGCCGGCCCAAAAAGATGCCGCGGGCCATCCAGGCCACCGCCACCAGCACCGTCAACGACCACGCCAACCGGTCGGTGTACTGCCAACTGGGTTGGCTGTGGTGGCGGGCGAGGATCTCGATGAGCCAGCACGCCGCGCCGAACAGCGCCAGGGCGCCGAGCAAGCGGGCCGCGAGTGAATCGACCGAAACGACAACGCGTTCGCGCGCGCGGGGCCTCGCTACCGTGACGCCCACCACCGGCCCGTTCACACCCACCTCCCGATGCGCTGACAACAGCTGGGCGGCTTGGTTGCCGCCTCTGCACCGAATACCCGGCTACGTTAAAGCTACGCCGCATCACGGCCATTACAAGGCGGAATTAGCGCGGAGATTTCGCGGCTATCGGGTCACGTTTTAACGACGGGAAGAAGGGAAGTATTTCAGCACGCCTTCTTGCACCACCGTGGCCAGCGGCAGGCCGGACCGGTCGAAGAAGTGCCCGGTGCCCAGCCCGCGCGAATCGGCCGCGACCGGTGACGATGTGGAGTACAACACCCAGTCGTTGAAGTCGACCTGCCGATGAAACCAAATGGAATGATTGGCCGACGCCGCGAATATGCGGTCGAATCCCCAGGAAAGACCGTGCGTGGTGATAACCGAGTCCAAAACGGTGGTGTCCGACGAATACACCATTGTTGCCGTGTGCAATACGGGGTCGTCGGGAATCTCTCCCAACGCCTTCACCCAGACCCGATTGTGCGGCAGCCGCTCGCCCTTCGTGCGCATCACCCAGGCGGGGTCGTTGGTGTACCGCCATTCGATGGGCTGCAGGGCGTTGACGAAGTGCGGAACGGTCTCCTCGTAACCGCGCAACAGTTCGCCGATGGTGGGCTGCGTGTGCGGTTCGGCCACCTCCGGCGGCTGGACGCCGTGTTCGAGGCCGCGGCCCCCGGCCATGTAGGAGATCAGCGCCGAGCTCAACAGCGTGCCGTCCTGCACCGCATCGACGCGCCGGTTGGCGAAGCGGCGCTCGTCGCGCAGCCTGGTCACGCGGAATTCGATGTCCTTGGCGGTGTCGCCCCCGTTGATGAAGTGCACCGACAGCGCGCTCGGCGGCAGGTCGTCACGAACCAGGCTGCGGCTACTCGCGACGAACGACTGCGACATGAGCTGACCACCGAATGTTCGCATGGGGTTCTTGCTCGGATGCGAGCCGATGAACAGGTCGTCCTCGACGCGCTCGAGGTCGAGTGTCGCCAGCAGTTCGGTGAAGTCCGAATGGGTCGGTATTGCGGCTTGTTCCGCCGCGTTCGGCTCCTGGGGCTCACAGCCGGCCGGCACACGCTCTCCTCGCGCTAGACGTCGTCCTCCCCGATCCGGTGCACATGGATGAGGTTGGTTGACCCTACTGTGCCAGGTGGCGCACCGGCGACGATGACCACCAGGTCGCCACGCTTGTAGCGACCTAGTTCCAGCAGCGACTTGTCGACCTGGCGGATCATGCCGTCGGTCGAGGTCATCATCGGGACGATGAACGTCTCGGTGCCCCAGGTCATGGCGAGTTGGCTGCGCACCTCGGGCCACGCGGTGAAGGCCAGCAGCGGCAGCGGGGTGTGCAGGCGCGCGAGGCGCTTGACCGTGTCGCCGGACTGGGTGAACGCGACGAGCGCCTTGGCGTCCAGCCGCTCGCCGATGTCGCGGGCCGCATACGAGATCACCCCGCGTTTGGTGCGGGGCACGTGCGTCAACGGCGGGGCGGCCGTCGAATTGTCCTCGACGGCGCAGATGATGCGCGCCATCGTCCGCACGGCCGCCATCGGGTACTTGCCCACCGAGGTTTCCCCGGACAGCATCACCGCGTCGGCGCCGTCGAGGACGGCGTTGGCGACGTCGGAGGCCTCGGCGCGAGTGGGTCGTGAGCTCTCGATCATCGAATCCAGCATCTGGGTGGCGACGATGACGGGTTTCGCGTTCTCCCGGGCCATCTGGATGGCCCGCTTCTGCACCAGCGGAACCTCTTCCAGGGGCAGCTCGACACCGAGGTCGCCGCGGGCCACCATGATGGCGTCGAAGGCCAGCACGATGGCTTCCAGGTTGTCGACGGCCTCCGGCTTCTCCAGCTTCGCGATCACCGGCACCCGCCGGCCCACCCGGTCCATCACCTCGTGCACCAACTCGACGTCGGATGGCGAACGCACGAAGGAGAGCGCGACCAGGTCGACGCCGAGTTCCAGCGCGAAGGTGAGGTCCTCGATGTCCTTCTCCGACAAGGCCGGTGCGGACACGTTCATGCCGGGTAGCGAAATGCCCTTATTGTTGCTGACCGGCCCGCCCTCGACGACGGTGCAGATGACGTCGTCGCCCTCGATGCCTTCGATCACCAGGCCGACCTTGCCGTCGTCGACCAGAATCCGGTCGCCGACGGCGGCGTCGGTGGCCAGCTTCTTGTAGGTGGTCGACACCCGGTCGTGGTCGCCCTCGCAGTCCGCCACGGTGATCCGGACGGTTTCGCCGTCGGCCCAGTAGGTGGGACCGGTGGCGAAACGCCCCAACCGGATCTTGGGGCCCTGCAAGTCGGCGAGTACGCCGACGGCGCGGCCGGTGGCATCGGAAGCCGAACGGACGCGCTCGTAAGCGGCCTTGTGATCCGAGTAGTCGCCGTGGCTGAAGTTCAGCCGGGCAACGTCCATTCCGGCTTCAACCAGGGCCTGGATCGACTCATCCGAATTGGTCGCAGGGCCAAGGGTGCAGACGATCTTTCCGCGTCTACTCACGCCGACCCAGCATAGTCGTGTGCAACCCCCACGGCCCGCAGATGGCCGACGCCGGGCAGTGTGCTCTTACCCACCAAGAACGGTGGGAAACAGCGGGAAGGCGGGCAGGTTACGCAGCGCCGTCCACGCGATCGTCGCGGCAACGACCGCCAGCAACGCCGCGCGCGACGGCAAAGCCCTGCCGCGGGCGCGGCGGACCAGCGCCCACACTGCCAGCAGCGGGATTCCTACCAGCAGGAAGACGTTGTCGTGGACGGCGGCCAGCAGGTCACCGTGCAATAGGTCATACGTCATCCGCAGCCCACCGCAAAACGGGCAGTTCCAGCCGGTGAGCATCCTGAACGGGCACGGCGGGTAGATCGAACCGGGGCTGTGCGGGTCGGCCAGGGCGACATAGGTGAGCGCGCCGCCCAGCGCCAGGCCGGTTCCGGCCGAGATGGCGAGGCGATGACGCCCCATCCCATCCGGATGGGAGTGTCCCGGGGCGTGCGCGGGCGAGTGGGGTTGGGTCATCGAGCAGCTGACCCGGCGGTGGTCACGCTTTCAGGATGCCAGATCCGGTGCGCCCGGGCCGATGAAATGGGGCGGCACTCGGCGGTCAGCGGCCCAGGCGGTTGCGCAGGCGCGAGCCCCAGCGCCGGCGCGTTTCCGGTTTAGCCGGGGCCGTTTCGGTGGCGGGTTCGGGCTGTGGCTTCTCGGCTTCCGGCTCTTCGGATTCCGGCTCTTCGGGCTCGGGCTCCTCGGCTTCGCCTTCGGGCTCTTCGACCTCGGCCTCTTCAGCTTCGGGCTCTTCGGCTTTCGCTTCGGGTTCCTCGGCTTCGAGCTCTTCCGGTTCCTCGTCGTCGGCCTCGAGCTCCGCTGCCTCGAGCTCGGCTGCGTCGGCTTCCTCCGCACCGGAATCCGCGGCCACGGTCTCGGTCGCGGCCTCGTCAGCCGCCGCCTCAACCTCCGGTTCCTCGGATTCCTCCTCGGGCTCGGGCTCTTCGGCCTCGACCTCGGCGGGTTGCTGCTCGGTGACGGCCTCCGGTGAGTCCGCCACCGGTTCTTCGACTTCCGGCTCGGCGGCGGGGATCTCGTCGGAGTCCGCCGCCTCTTCGCGGCCTGCCGGCGCATCGGCCGCGGCAACGGCGCCGGCACCGGCGGCAGCCGTCGTCGCCGCCACCGTCGCGGGCTCGGCGTCCGACTCGGCCTGCGCCTCTTCCTCCTCGAGGTATTCGTTGCCGCGCAGGCTCTCGGGATCTTCGCGCCCCTTGGGCGCCGCCATCAGATACACCACGGCACCGATGAACACGAAAGTCGATGTGAACGAGTTGATCCGGATGCCCGCGATGTGGGTGGCGGTGTCGTCGCGCAGCAGCTCGACGCAGAACCGCCCGACGCAATAGCCCGCCACATACAGCGCGAACAAGCGGCCGTGGCCCAGCGTGAAGCGCCGGTCGGCATAGATCAGGACCACGAAAATGAGCAGGTTCCAGATCAATTCGTAGAGGAATGTCGGCTGCACCACGAAAGCGATCTGGCCCGTCGAGATGCCGTCCAGCGAATGCGGGTCGATGTACCCGGTGGGGTCGCGGCGGTAGAACACCTCCAGACCCCAGGGCAGCGTCGTTTCGCGGCCGTAGAGCTCCTGGTTGAAGTAATTACCGAGCCGGCCGATCGCTTGCGCCAGAATGATTCCCGGAGCCAGCGCGTCGGCGAAGGCCGGAAGCGGAATCCCGCGCCGGCGGCAGCCGATCCAGGCGCCGACGCCGCCCAGCGCCACCGCGCCCCAGATGCCCAGGCCGCCGTCCCAGATCCGCACGGCCGCCCCGAGTCCCGCGCCGCCGGGGCCCCAATAGGTTCGCCAGTCGGTGGCCAGGTGGTAGAGCCGACCACCGATCAAGCCGAACGGCACCGTCCACAGCGCGATGTCGTAGATCACGCCGCGCTCGCCACCGCGCGCCTCCCAGCGCCGATCACCGATCAGCAGCGCCGCCACGATGCCGGCGATGATGAACAGCGCGTAGGCCCGGATGGGCAACGGCCCCAGGTGCCAGACACCCTGCGGCGGGCTCGGGAAGTAGGCCAGCAGCTTTGTCACGAGGCGGACGCCCCCCGACGGACACCGGCCGCGAGTTCCTCAGTCAGCGTGCGCAATGCAGTCAATCCCCCGTCCCCCAACGCCGTCACCAGCGCCGACCCCACGATGACACCGTCGGCGTAGCTGCCGATCTGGGCGGCTTGCTCTCCCGACCGGACCCCCAGGCCGACACCGACGGGTATGTCCGATATCTCTTTGACCCTGCCCACCAACTCGGGGGCGGCGTTGGACACGACGTCACGCGCCCCCGTCACGCCCATCGTCGAAGCGGCATAGACGAATCCGCGCGACGCCTCGACCGTCATCGCCAACCGCTGCGGCGTCGAGGACGGCGCCACCAGAAAGATCCGGTCCAGGCCGCGCCCCTCGGATGCCGCCAGCCACTGCGCGGCTTCGTCGGGAATGAGATCGGGGGTGATCAGGCCGTACCCTCCGGCCGCTGCCAGATCCCGGGCGAACGCGTCAACGCCGTAGCGCAACACGGGGTTCCAGTAGGTCATCACCACCGCATGCCCACCGGCGGCGCTGATCGCCTCGACCGCGGCAAGGGTGTCGCGCACGCGCACGCCGGCGTGCAGCGCGGCCTCCGTCGCCTTCGCGATGGTGGGGCCGTCCATGCCGGGATCGGAATAGGGCACCCCGACTTCGATGATGTCGCAACCCGATTCGACCAGTGCGGTCATTGCGTTCACGGACGTCGGCACGTCGGGATAACCGGTGGGCAGATAACCGATCAGCGCCGCCCGATTGTCGTTGCGGCAGCCGTCGAAGATCGACTGAAGTCTGCTCGCTTCGCTCTGCTTGACGGTCATCGATCGCTGGACCCCAACAGCCCGAACCACTTCGCGGCCGTCTCGACGTCCTTATCACCGCGCCCGGACAGGTTCACCACGATGATCGCCCCCTGCCCCAATTCGGGTCCCAATTTCAGCGCGCCGGCGACGGCGTGCGCCGATTCGATCGCCGGGATGATCCCTTCCGTGCGGCACAGCACGCGGAACGCGTCCATCGCCTCCGAGTCGGTGATCGGACGGTACTCGGCGCGCCCGATCTCGCGCAGGTACGCGTGTTCGGGACCCACACCCGGATAATCGAGACCCGCTGAGATGGAATGGGATTCGATGGTCTGCCCGTCGGAGTCCTGCAGCAGATACGAGAACGACCCCTGAAACGCGCCGGGCGAGCCGCCGCTGAAGGTCGCGGCGTGCCTTCCGGTTTCGACACCGTCGCCGGCCGCCTCGAAACCGACCAGCCGCACGCCCGGATCGTCGATGAAAGGGTGGAAGATGCCGATGGCGTTGGATCCACCGCCGATACAGGCCACCACGGCGTCGGGCAAGCGTCCGGCCTGGGCCTGGATCTGGGCGCGCGCCTCGAGGCCGATGATCCGCTGAAAGTCGCGCACCATGGCGGGAAAGGGATGCGGGCCGGCCGCGGTGCCGAAGCAGTAGAAGGTGTTGTCGGCATTGGTAACCCAATCCCGAAACGCCTCATTGATGGCGTCCTTGAGCGTTTTCGAGCCGCTGGCGACCGCGACGACCGTCGCTCCCAGCAAGCGCATTCGTGCGACGTTGAGCGCCTGGCGCTCGGTGTCCACCGCACCCATGTAGATCACGCATTCCAGGCCCAGCAAGGCACACGCGGTGGCGGTGGCGACGCCGTGCTGCCCGGCCCCGGTCTCGGCGATCACCCGCTTCTTGCCCATGCGCTGCGCCAGCAACGCCTGACCGAGCACGTTGTTGATCTTGTGAGAACCGGTGTGGTTCAGGTCTTCTCGCTTGAGGAAGATCCGTGCGCCGGCCTGTTCGGACAGCCGCGGCGCCTCGTACAGCGGTGAGGGCCGGCCGGCGTAATGCGCCTGCAGGTAATCGAGCGTGTCCAGGAAATCCTGGTTGACCCGTTCCTTCTCGTAGGCGGCGGTGACCTCTTCGATCACGGCCATCAACGCCTCGGCGACATAGCGGCCGCCGTAGACGCCGAAATGGCCACCCGCATCCGGTTCGTGGCGGGTGGGTTCGGCGATGGCTGCGCTCGGATGCGGAAGGTCCGGGCGGGACAGGTCCACCATCACCAATGCTCTACGCGGGGATGGCTCATGGCGTTCAACGTATCAGCGCAGGGGCTCTTCAGTGACGAAGCGACTAGCGAGCCGGTTTCGGACAGGACGGATGGGTGCCCGCGGTGACCAGGTCGGCAACCGCGGCGCGCGGGTCACCGCTTTTGACCAGACCTTCGCCGACCAACACGGCGTCGGCACCCGCACCCGCATACGCCAGCAGGTCTGCGGTACCGCGCACACCGGATTCGGCAATCCTGATCACGTTGCTGGGCAGCCCGGGTGCGATGCGCGCGAAGCAATCCCGGTCCACCTCCAGCGTCGCCAGGTCGCGGGCGTTGACGCCGATTACCTTGGCGCCGGCCTTGAGCGCCCGGTCGGCTTCTTCTTCGGTGTGCACCTCGACGAGCGCCGTCATGCCCAGCGATTCGGTGCGATCCAGCATCGACACCAGCGCCGACTGCTCCAGCGCGGCGACGATGAGCAGCAGCATGTCGGCGCCGTGCGCACGCGCTTCGTGAATCTGATAGGGCTGCACGACAAAGTCTTTGCGCAGAATCGGGATCGAGACCGCCGCGCGCACCGCGTCGAGGTCGTCGAGCGAGCCGTGAAAACGTCGCTCCTCGGTCAAGACGCTGATGATGCGGGCGCCACCGTCTTCGTAGGCGCGGGCCAGCTTGGCGGGATCGGCAATGGTCGCCAGGGAGCCCGCCGACGGGCTGGCGCGCTTGACTTCGGCGATGACGCCGATTCCCGGCTCGCGCAGGGCGGCCATCACATCGCGTGGCGGCGGCGCGGCCGCCGCGGCGGCTTTGATCTCGGACAGGCTGATGAGCGCTTCCCGCGCGGCAACGTCGGCCCGGACTCCCTCGAGGATGGAGTCAAGCACGGTTGCCGGACTCATGCCTGTCGTTTCCCTTCGCCCTGTTCGTCCGCTGTCATCCCACGGCCACTTTGGTGTCCCCGGCCGATCGCGACGACGTGAATGAAGGGTAGCGGCCCGCGGCTTGCGGCCCGTCACCGACCCTCGGTGTCAGACCCACCCGCCCGATCGGTCGGGTCGCGCCCCTCGTCAAGCGCGTCCCAGATCGTCCGCTCCGACATTCCCGCCGTCTCCGGCTGCTCCAGCATCGCCCCGTCGGCCTCTTCGCGTTGCACAATCGACCGGCGCGTCGCCGGTGTCGCGTACTTTCGTGCGCTCGAGCGGGCGGATCGCGAGTCCGACGCGGATCGCATGAGCAGGACGGCCGCGATCAGCGTGCACGCCGCGGCCGCCACCGTGACGCCGGCGCCCCAGTACCGCCGTTCGCTTCCGACCAGCGTCATCACCGACACGTGGGCCAGCTCGGCGCCGCGGACCGCCACGTCGGGCAGCGCCCACAGGCTGATCCCGAGGTAGCCGACCGCCAGGCTGACCACCGCCAGCAGCCCCGCGAGTGCGCGCAGCAGCCACCCCCGCACGGCGATGGCGGCGACGGCCCCGGCCAGCAGCAGCAGCGCCAACGGCAACAGCGCCGTCGACCAGGCGCCGCCGGCCAAAGTCACCTGTTTGGGCGGCCCCAGCCCGTCGAACGAGCGGATGACGACCCACGGCAGCCGCGAGGCCACCCACAACGCCCCCGCGGCGACCACCAGGACGATCTGGGCAATCCGGATCAGCCAGCGGCCGGTCGGCCGACCGGTGTCCGCGCCGGCCTCACTCATCGGACCCGGGTTCGGTCAGCGTCTCGGCGGCGGCGATCGCGCTGAGCACCGCGCGGGCCTTGTTCGTCGCCTCGGTGTACTCGTAGGGGCCGTTGGAGTCCGCCACCACCCCGCCCCCGGATTGCACGTACGCGGTGCCGTCGCGCATCAGGGCGGTGCGGATGGCGATCGCGAAGTCGGCGTTGCCGGCGAAGTCCAGGTAGCCGACCACGCCGCCGTACAGACCGCGGCGGGTCGTCTCCACCTCTTCGATCAGCTCCATGGCCCGGACCTTCGGCGCGCCGGACAGGGTGCCGGCCGGGAAGCAGGCCGTCACCGCATCCAGCGCGGTCCGGCCCTCGTCGAGCGTGCCGGTCACCGTCGACACCAGGTGCATGACGTGGCTGTAGCGCTCGATGTGGCTGTAGTCCTCGACGCGCACGGTGCCCGGCGCGCAGACCCGCCCCAGATCGTTGCGGCCCAGATCGACCAGCATCAGGTGCTCGGCGCGTTCCTTCTCGTCGGCCAACAGCTCCTTTTCCAGCAGGTGATCCTCCTCGTCGGTGTCGCCGCGCCACCTGGTTCCCGCGATCGGGTGGGTGGTCGCGACGCCTTCGCAGACGGTGACGAGCGCTTCCGGGCTGGAGCCGACGATCGAAAAGTCGGTTCCGCCAGCGTCATTCGGCACATGCAGCAGATACATGTAGGGGCTCGGATTGGTGACCCGCAACATCCGATACACGTCGATCGGGTCCACCTGGGTGTCCATCTCGAACCGTTGCGAGGGCACCACCTGGAACGCTTCGCCCGCGGCGATCTGTTCGACGAGGTAGTCGACGATCTTGCCGTACTCCTCGACGCTGCGCTGCGCGCGGTAGCGCGGCTCGGGCCGCTCGAACGTGCCGACCGTCGACGGCAACGGCTGACCCAGCGCCGCGGTCATCACGTTCAGGCGGGCGATCGCGTCGTCGTAGGCCTCGTCGAAGCCGTCCTGGGTTCCGTTCCAGTTCACGGCGTTGGCGATCAGCGTGATGGTCCCCTCGTGATGATCGACCGCCGCCACATCCGTGGCCAGCAGCAGCAACATGTCGGGGAGCTTGAGGTCGTCGACGGCCAGCTCGGGCAGCCGTTCCAGGCGCCGCACCATGTCGTAGGCGAAGAACCCGACCATGCCGCCCGACAGCGGGGGCAGCCCCTCGAGCGGGCCGGTGGCCAGCACCTCCAGGGTGGTGCGCAGGGCCTGCAGCGGGTCGCCCCCGGTCGGCGCGTCCCGTGGCACCACGCCCAGCCAGACGGCTTCACCGTCGCGCACGGTCAGCGCCGACGGCGATCCCGCGCCGATGAACGACCAACGCGACCAGGACCGGCCGTGCTCGGCGGACTCCAGCAGGAAGGTGCCCGGGCGGTCGGCGGCGAGTTTGCGGTAGGCCGACAGCGGGGTCTCGCTGTCGGCCAGCACCTTGCGGGTCACCGGGACCACACGGTGCTCGGCCGCCAGCTGGCGAAAAGCCTCTCGTGAGGTCGTCGCGGCAGGGTGGGCGTGCACCGATCCATCCTTCCAGACGCGTGGAAACCCGAGCGGGACAGCGTCCGGCGTAGCGTGTCCGCCATGAAACCTGGTGACACCGTCGCGGACTTCGAACTGCCCGATCAGACCGGGACGCCGCGCAAGCTCAGCGAACTGCTCTCCGGCGGGCCCGTTGTGCTGTTCTTCTACCCGGCCGCGATGACGCCCGGCTGCACCAAGGAAGCGTGCCACTTCCGCGACCTGGCCGCCGAGTTCGCCGCGGTCGGCGCTAACCGGGTGGGCATCAGCGCCGACGCCGTGCCCAAGCAGGCCAAGTTCGCCGACCTGCAGAAGTTCGACTACCCGCTGCTGTCGGACACCGACGGCGCCGTCGCCACCCAGTTCGGCGTCAAGCGCGGCCTGCTCGGCAAGCTGATGCCGGTCAAGCGCACGACGTTCGTCATCGACACCGACCGCACGGTGCTCGAGGTGATCTCCAGCGAATTCAACATGGACAGCCACGCCGACAAGGCGCTGGCGACGCTGCGGGGCCGCGCGTAGCGGTCAGGGGTTGATCGCCAAGAACACGTAGGCGGCCAGCAGCACCAGATGTACCTCGCCCTGCAGGCGGGTCGCCCGCCCGGGCACCACCGTCAGCATGCTGATCACGACCGTCAGGGCAAGCAACACCAGCTGGATGGCGCCGAGGCCGAGCACCAGCGGCCCCTTGAGCCAGATCGACGCCAGCGCGATCGTCGGGATGGTGAGCCCGATGCTGGCCATCGCCGAGCCGTACGCCAGGTTCAGGCTGATCTGGATGCGGCCCTTTCGCGCCGACCGAGCCGCCGCGAGCGTCTCGGGCAGCAGCACCAGCGCCGCGATGATCACGCCCACGAACGACTGCGGCAAGCCCGCCATCACCACCGCGTGTTCGACGGCCGGTGATTCCTCCTCGGCCAGGCCGACCACCGCCACCAGCGCGCAGAGCAGCAGCACCAGGCTGCTCAGCGCCTGCCGCCTGGTGGGTGGATCCGCGTGACTCTCGTCCTCGAACACGCGCTTTTGGCCCCTCTGCGCGATCGGCAGAAAGAAATCGCGGTGCCGCATGGTCTGGGTGAACACGAACAGCAGGTACACCAAGAGCGTGGCGATCGCGGCGAAGCCGAGCTGGCTGGGGGTGAACTCCCTGCCCGGGCGCCCGGTGGTGAAGGCGGGCAAAACCAGGCTCAACGTGGCCACCGTGGTGACCGAGGCCAGGGCGGCTCCAGCGCCTTCAGCGTTGAACAGGGTCACGCCATAGCGTCGGGAGCCGAGCAGCAGCGATAACCCGGCGATCCCGTTGGTGGTGATCATCAGCGCGGCGAATGCGGTGTCCCTGGCCAGCGTCGCGGCTTCGTTGCCGCCGGATGTCATCAGGGTGACGATGAGGGCCACCTCGATGATGGTGACCGCGGCCGCGAGTATCAGCGACCCGAAGGGCTCGCCGACCCGGTGGGCGACCACCTCCGCGTGGTGCACCGCGGCAACCACCGCACCGATGAGAAACAGCGCCGCCACCCCGACAAGAACCGGTCCCAGTTTCTCGCCCCAGATCACTGCCAGCACGATGACGGAAAGCACCGGCACAACGATGTTCCAGGACAGCCATTTCGACATTGACTGCCATTCTTGTCGATGTCATGGCCCCATGCGCGCGGAAGGTGACCCTAGACACGTCCGGACATGCTGGACGGCTCGGTGCCGGCTGGTCCGTCGGGTCAGCTCGGCGGGGGCAGCAGCTCGTCGGCGTCGAAGCAGCTGTGGTCACCGGTGTGACACGCCCCACCGACCTGGTCGACCGTCAGCAGCACGGTGTCGCCGTCGCAGTCCAGCCGCACCGAGTGGACGTACTGGGTGTGACCGGACGTCGCCCCCTTGATCCACTGCTGGCCGCGGGACCGCGAATAATAGGTCGCCTCACGGGTTTCCAGGGTGCGGGCCAGCGCCGCGTCGTCCATCCAGGCGACCATCAGCACGTCGCCGCTGCCGCGCTCCTGCACGACGGCGGCGAACAGGCCGTCGGCGTTGCGCTTCAGCCGGGCCGCGATCTTCGGGTCGAGCGTCATCGGGCCATCCTTACCGCGATTCCCGCCTTGGCCATGGCCGCCTTCACCTGCCCGATGGTCAGCTCCCGGAAGTGGAACACGCTGGCGGCCAACACCGCGTCGGCGCCGGCCGCGACCGCCGGCGCGAAGTGCTCGGCCGCCCCGGCGCCGCCGCTGGCGATCACCGGGACCGTGACCGCCGAACGCACCGCCTGCAGCATCTCCAGGTCGAACCCCGCTTTGGTGCCGTCGGCGTCCATCGAGTTCAGCAGGATCTCCCCCACCCCCAAATCGGCTCCGCGCGAAGCCCATTCGACCGCGTCAAGACCGGTGCCCCGGCGCCCGCCGTGGGTGGTTACCTCCCAGCCCGACGGCGTCGGCATGGCCCCCGGGGGCACCGTGCGGGCATCGACGGACAGCACGATGCACTGGGAACCGAACTGCCGTGCCATCTCGGCCAGCAGCTCGGGCCGGGCGATCGCGGCGGTGTTGATGGAGACCTTGTCGGCGCCCGCACGCAGCAGGACGTCGACGTCGGCCACCGTGCGCACGCCGCCGCCGACGGTCAGCGGGATGAAAACCTGCTCGGCCGTGCGGCGCACCACGTCGAGCATGGTCGCCCGTCCCGACGACGACGCCGTCACGTCGAGGAAGGTGAGCTCGTCGGCGCCTTCGGCGTCATAGGCGGACGCCAGCTCCACGGGATCGCCCGCGTCCCGGAGGTTTTCGAAGTTGACGCCCTTGACCACGCGGCCGCCGTCGACGTCCAGGCACGGGATTACCCGCACCGCCAGGCCCTTGGGACTCGGGGGCATCTCAGTAATCTTCCGGTCGGCCGGTGGCGCGCAGGATTTCCAGGATCTCGGCGTGGGCGTCGGGACCCGCCGCCAGCGCGGAATCCGACGAGGGGGTCCACGGCTGCCCGGCCAGGTCGGTGACGACACCGCCGGCGGCTCGCACCAGCGCGACCCCGGCGGCGTGATCCCACACGTGGCCGCCGAAACTTACTGCCGCGCCTAATATTCCGTCGGCGACGAACGCGAGGTCGAGTCCGGTGGAGCCGTGCATGCGCAATCGCGACGAGACCCGACTCAGGTTCTCCAGCAACGCGATCCGGTAGCGTCCCGGGAACCGGCCCCGCGCGTCCGCGCTGAACGACCCGGCGCCGACCAGGGCGTCGGCCAGGTCGATGGAGGTCAGCGGCGGCTGCGGCACCCCGTTCTTGCGCAACGGTCCGCCCGTCACCGCGGTGTAGCGCTGGTCGAAGAACGGCAGCCAGGTCAGCCCGGCCACCGGGTCGCCGTGGTGCAGCAGGCCCAACAAGATCCCGGCCATCGGCGATCCGGCCGCGTAGTTGAAGGTGCCGTCGACGGGGTCCAACACCCACACCCACGGGGAGTCGACGGCCGAACCGCCGAACTCCTCGCCGTGCACCCCGATCCCGGTGGCCTCGACGAGCGCGGCGACCACCTGACGCTCGATCGCGAGGTCGACGTCGGTGGCAAAGTCGTTGCCCTTCTTGCGGACCGCGGAATCGGCGCGGTGCCCGGACAGAAACGGCTCGGCCGCGTCGTCGAGGATCGCCGACGCCTGGGCCACCAACGTGTGCACGTCCATGCGGCGCTACTCCGCCACCGCGGCCAGCGCCTGCGGCAAGGTGAACCGCCCGGCGTAGAGGGCCTTGCCCACGATGGCGCCCTCGACACCGCGGCCGGTGAGGGTGGCGATCGCGCGCAGGTCGTCGAGGCTGGACACGCCGCCGGAGGCGATCACCGGGGCGTCGGTGCGCTCGGCGACCGACGCCAGCAGGTCCAGATTGGGCCCGCCCAGGGTGCCGTCCTTGGTCACGTCGGTGACCACGAACCGCGAACAGCCTTGCCCGTCAAGGCGTTCCAGCACCTCCCACAGGTCACCGCCGTCGGTCTCCCAGCCCCGCCCGCGCAGCCGGTGCTCGCCGTCGACGATCTGCACGTCCAGGCCCACGGCCACCCGGTCGCCGTGCTCGCTGATCGCGCGGGCGCACCACTGCGGGTTTTCCAGGGCCGCCGTGCCCAGGTTGACCCGAGCGCAGCCGGTGGCCAGGGCGGCGGCCAGCGAGTCGTCGTCGCGGATGCCGCCGGACAGCTCCACCCGCACGTCGAGCTTGCCGACCACCTCGGCCAGCAGTTCGCGGTTGGAACCGCGCCCGAACGCCGCGTCCAGATCCACCAGATGGATCCATTCGGCGCCGTCGCGCTGCCAGGTCAGCGCGGCGTCCAGCGCCGAGCCGTATTCGGTTTCACTGCCCGCCTTGCCCTGCACCAGACGCACGGCGCGGCCGTCGACCACGTCGACCGCGGGCAACAAGATCAACACATTTCCTCCTGTGTGCCGGGCACGCGACGGGTGACGTGCGTCCGCGGCGGTTGCTTGACACAAAGCGCCGGCGCGAGGTCCGTCACAATCCCCGGACCCAATTGCTCAACAAGGCCGCGCCGGCATCCCCGCTCTTCTCCGGGTGGAATTGGGTGGCCGACAGCGGCCCGTCCTCGACCGCGGCCAGAAACGGGCCCTCGTGGGTGGCCCACGTCAGCACCGCATCCGGCGAACCTTCCCACTGCTGGGCGGCATAGGAGTGCACGAAGTAGAACCGGGTGTCGGCGTCGAGTCCCTTGAACAGCACTGTGCCGGGCCCGGATTCGACGACGTTCCAGCCCATGTGCGGGATGACGGGAGCTTGCAGTCGCGTGACGTATCCCGGCCACTGCCCGCAGCCCGCGGTCTCCACGCTGAATTCGACGCCGTGGGCGAACAGGATCTGCATCCCAACACAGACGCCCAGTACCGGGCGCCCGGCGGCCACCCGGTCGGCGATGATGCGGTCGCCGCCGATGCCGCGCAGTCCCGTCATGCAGGCCTCGTACGCACCGACGCCGGGCACCACCAGCCCGTCGGCGGCGGCCGCGGCGGCGGCGTCGGCGGTCACCTCGACCGACGCGCCGACCCGCTCGAGCGCGCGCTGAGCCGACCGCAGGTTGCCCGAGCCGTAGTCGAGGACGACGACTTTCTTGTGCGCCGTCACAGCACCCCTTTGGTGGACGGCACGTCCGAGACGCGGGGGTCGGACTCGACCGCCTGGCGCAGCGCGCGGGCAACCGCCTTATACTGCGCCTCGGTGATGTGGTGCGGGTCGCGCCCGTACAGCACGCGCACGTGCAGCGCGATGCGCGCGTTCATGGCCAGCGATTCGAACACGTGCCGGTTGATGACGGTGTGATAGGGCACCGAGTTGCCGGCAATGGTGGTGTGCTGCAAGTGATCCGGTTCCCCGCTGTGCACGCAGTAGGGCCGGCCGGACACGTCGACCGCCGCGTGGGCCAGCGTCTCGTCCATCGGGATGAAGGCGTCACCGAACCGGCGGATGCCCCGTTTGTCACCCAGGGCCTTGGCGAGCGCCTGGCCGAGTGCGATCGCGGTGTCCTCGATGGTGTGGTGCCCCTCGATCTCGACGTCGCCCTTGGTGCGCACGGTCAGGTCGAAGCTGGCGTGGCTGCCCAGGGCCGTCAGCATGTGGTCGTAGAACGGCACACCGGTGTCGATGTCGACCCGGCCGGTGCCGTCGAGGTCGAGTTCGACGACGATGTCGGATTCCTTGGTGCGGCGCTCGATGCGGGCGCGGCGGGTTTCGGTGCTCACGGGGCTCCTAACACATGGTCGCGACCCGCCGCACGCGGCTTGGCCGCGCTTGCGATCGCTCCTACTGAGGTGGCTGGGGCCAGTTCGGTGGCGGCGATCTGGGCGCTGGCTTGCAGGAAGGCGTCGTTCTCCTCGGCCAGCCCGGTGGTGGCGCGCAGGTAGCCGGGGATTCCGACGTCGCGGATCAGCACTCCGGCGTCCAGATAGCGTTGCCAGGTGGCCGGCGCGTCGGCGAATTCACCGAACAGCACGAAGTTGGCGTCGCTGGGAATCACCCGAAAGCCCATGCCGGTCAAGGCCGTCGAGACGCGTTCGCGTTCGGCGATCAGGGTCGCCACGCTGCCCAGCGTGTCGTCGGCGTGCCGCAGGGCGGCCCGCGCGGCGGCTTGGGTGAGCACCGACAGGTGATACGGCAACCGCACCAGCAGCATCGCGTCGATCACCGCCGGGGTGGCGATCAGGTAGCCCAGCCGGCCGCCGGCGAACGCGAACGCCTTGCTCATGGTGCGCGAGACGATGAGCTTGGTCGGATACTCCGCCACCAGCACGACCGCGCTGGGTTGCGAGGAGAATTCGCCGTAGGCCTCGTCGACGATCAGGATGCCGGGCACCACGTCGAGCAGCCGCCGCAGGTCCGGCAGCGAAACGCTCTGTCCGGACGGGTTATTCGGGCTGGCGACGAACACCACGTCGGGCCGGCGGTCGGTGATCGCGGCCACGGCGGTATCCACATCCAGGCTGAAGTCGTCGGCGCGGGCGGCATGCAGCCATTCGGTGCGGGTGCCGTCAGAGATGATCGGGTGCATCGAGTAGGACGGGACGAACCCGATGGCACTGCGCCCGGGGCCGCCGAACGCCTGCAGCAGCTGCTGCAAAATCTCGTTGGAACCGTTTGCCGCCCAGAGGTTTTCCACACCTAGCGCGACACCGGTCTGGGCGCTCAGGTAGGCGGCCAGGTCGGTGCGCAGGGCCACCGCGTCGCGATCGGGATAGCGGTGCAGATCGGCGGCCGCCTGGCCCACCGAGCGCACCACGTCGTCGACGAGCGCCGTGCTGGGCGGATGCGGGTTCTCATTGGTGTTCAACCGCACCGGGACATCCAATTGCGGTGCGCCGTAGGGTGATTTGCCGCGCAGGTCCTCGCGCAGCGGCAGGTCGTCCAGTGTCGGTTGGCGCGTGGGCTTCTCGATGCTCATCGCTCGAACCTCCGCCGCACCGCTTCGCCGTGTGACGGCAGGTCTTCGGCCTCGGCCAGCGCGATCACGTGTCCGGACACGTCCTTCAGGGCCGCCTCGGTGTAGTCGACGACGTGGATGCCGCGCAGGAAGGTCTGCACGGACAGTCCGCTGGAATGCCGGGCGCTGCCGGCGGTCGGCAGCACGTGGTTGGATCCGGCGCAGTAGTCGCCGAGGCTCACCGGCGCATACGGGCCGACGAAAATGGCGCCGGCCGAACGGATTCGGCCCGCCACGGCCGCCGCGTCGACGGTCTGGATCTCCAGGTGTTCGGCGGCGTAGGCATTGACGACGGTGACCCCGGCGTCCAGGTCGTCGACCAGGATGATGGCCGACTGGCGGCCACCGAGTGCAGCCGTCACCCGGTCGCGGTGCACGGTCGTGCGCAGCTGGGCGGCCAGCTCGGCCTCGGTGGCCGCTGCCAGCTCCGCGCTGGGGGTGACCAGCACGCTGCCCGCCATCTCGTCGTGCTCGGCCTGACTGATCAGGTCGGCCGCCACGTGCGCCGGGTCGGCGGTGTGGTCGGCCAGGATCGCGATCTCGGTGGGGCCGGCCTCGGCGTCGATGCCGACGCGCGACCGGCACAGCCGCTTGGCGGCGGTGACGTAGATGTTGCCGGGCCCGGTGATCATGTCGACGGGCGCCAACTCGGCGCCGTCGAGATCGGTGCCGCCGTAGGCCAGCAGCGCCACCGCCTGCGCGCCGCCCACGGCCCACACCTCGTCGACCTCCAGCAGCCGGGCGGCGGCGAGGATCGTCGGGTGCGGCAGACCGTCGAACTGGGCCTGCGGCGGGCTGGCCACCACCAGCGAGGCGACCCCGGCGGCCTGGGCCGGCACGACGTTCATCACCACGCTGGACGGGTAGACGGCGTTGCCCCCGGGCACGTAGAGACCCACCCGGTCGACGGGAACCCACCGCTCGGTGACCGTCGCGCCCGGGCCCAAAGTGGTCGTCACGTCGGTGCGGCGCTGGTCGGCGTGCACCGCGCGGGTGCGCTCGATCATCACCCGCAGGGCGTCGGCCACCCGCGGGTCCAGTTCGGTCAGGGCCTTCTCGAGGGCAGCGCCGGGCACACGGACGGCCGGGGGCCGGATCCCGTCGAAGGTGGCGCCGAATTCCAGGGCGGCCTCGGCGCCGCGCTCGGCGACGGCGGCCACGATGGGCCGGACCTTGGGCAGCACCGCCTCGACGTCGGCACCGCCGCGGGGCAGCGCCGACCGCAATCGCGCAGCCGTCAGCTCCGCGCCCCGCAGGTCGATACGGGCCATCGGCGACGGTTGGGTCGGGCTCACGCTGTCCATTGTCCCAGAGGAACTCAAGTCGATATTCGACCGGTACAGTGCCGGTATCGAGGCCATACCCCGCGCTGAAACGTAGCGCCGACCCAGGGAGCCGCCATGTCCGCCAAGGATCACCCCAACAACGCCCCGGGTGTCCCGATGGTGTTTCCGCCCTGGTTCGAGCGGTTTCAGATCAAGTACTTCAACCCGGCGGTCAAGCCGATCGCCCGCTTTCTGCCCGGGACGGCGACGATCAAGCATCGCGGCCGCACCTCCGGCAAGCCGTACGAGACCATCGTCACGCCCTACCGCAAGGGCAACGTGCTGGCGATCGCGCTGGGTCACGGCAAAACGAACTGGGTGAAGAACGTGCTGGCCGCGGGCGAGGCCGACGTGGAGTTCAGCCGCCACCGGACCGTGCACCTGACCAACCCGCGGATCCTGCCCGCCGGCTCGGACGGCGCCGGTCTGCCGGCGATGGCGCGCCTGCAGCTGCGCCGGATCGGCGTTTTCGTCGCCGACATCGCCTGAGGCGCCCCGCGCGGCCGACGGCCCGGCGTCGGGCGCCCACTCGACGCGCCCGGAAGCCCCACCTACATGTCGAGGCCGATGTCGAGCACCCGGACCGAATGGGTCAGGGCGCCGACGGCCAGATAGTCCACCCCGGTCGCGGCGTAGGCGGCCGCGTTGTCGAGGCTGAGCCCGCCCGACGATTCCAGCAGCACGGCGGGTGCGCGCGCGTCGCGGCGCTGCACGGCCATCTGTGTCTGCCACACCGGGAAATTGTCCAGCAGGATCAGCTCGGGCTTCTCGGGCAGCACCTCGTCCAACTGCTCGAGTGAATCCACTTCCACCTCGCAGGGTAGGTCCGGTGCCGCGTCGCGCACGGCCCGCAGCGCGTCGACCACCGATCCCGCGGCCACCACGTGGTTGTCCTTGATCAGGGCGGCGTCGCCGAGCCCGAGCCGGTGGTTGACGCCGCCGCCGACCCGGACCGCGTATTTCTGCAGCACGCGCAGGCCGGGCAGCGTCTTGCGGGTATCGCGCACCTGGGCCTTGGTGCCGTGCACGGCGGCCACCCAGTGTGCCGTCGTGGTGGCGATCCCGGACAGGTGGCAGATCAGGTTGAGCATGGTCCGCTCGGCGGTCAGCAGGCCGCGGGTCTCGGCTCGCAGCGTCAGCACCGACTCACCCGGCTGCAGGTGGGCGCCGTCCTCGACGCGATCGACCACCTCGTAGCCGCGGGCGCCGAGCACCTCGTCGAGGACCAGCAACGCGATGTCGATCCCGGCGATCACGCCCGGCTCGCGGGGCACCATCGACGCGGTCGCCACCGCCTCGGCGGGCACCGTCGCCAGGGTGGTGATGTCCGGCCCGTAGCGCAGATCCTCCACCAGGCCGCGCTTGATGGTTTCGCGCGCGGCGGTCAGTTCGCAGTCGGACATCGCGGTCATACGACCGCCGCCAATGCCTCCACCAGCACCGCGCTCTGGTCGTCGGCCAGGCGCAACACGTTGCTGCGTCCCAGCTCCGAGGCGGTCCGCGGGTACTCGGCGCGATGGTGGCAACCGCGACTCTCGGTGCGGGCCAGGGCGGCGGTCGTGACCGCGCGGGCGGCGACGGCCAGCGCGACGTCCTCGAAGTCGCGGCGGCCGGTCACGGGGCGGACCTTCGCCTGCGCCAGCACGGTCGACAGCCGGGTGAGGCCGGCGGCGTCGCGCACCACCGACGCGTCCCGGCTCATCGCGTGCTGCAGGTCGGCGCGCGCCGGCGCGGTGTGGACGAGCGGCTCGGGGGCGACCGCGTGCACCCGCCCGGTCGCCGCGGCGTGCGCGGCCGCGGCCCTGCCGGCCCGCCCGCCGACGACCAGCCCTTCCAGCAGGCTGTTGGACGCCAGCCGGTTGGCGCCGTGCAGTCCGGTGCGTGCCACCTCGCCGGCGGCGAACAATCCGGGCAGTTCGGTTTGGCCGTACACGTCGGTGACGATGCCGCCGCAGCTGTAATGCGCCCCGGGGACAACGGGAATGGGTTGACGCACCGGATCGATGCCGGCGGCCAGGCAGGCGGCCGTCACCGTCGGGAACCGGTTGGCGAAGTCACCGATGTGGCGCGCGTCGAGGAAGACGCAGGCATCGCCGGTGGCCTTCAGCCGGGTGTCGATGGCCGCGGCGACGACGTCGCGGGGCGCCAGATCGCCCATCGGGTGGACGCCGACGGTCACCGAATTGCCTTGGGAGTCAATCAGTCTCGCGCCCTCGCCGCGAATGGCCTCGGTGATCAGCGGGCGCCGTCCGCTCGCGGCGTCGGGGGTGAACAGCATCGTGGGGTGGAACTGGATGAATTCGAGATCGCTGACCGCGACACCGGCCCACAGGGCCAGCGCGATGCCGTCGCCGGTGGAGCCCTCGGGGTTGGTGGTCGCGCCGTACAGGTGCCCGAGGCCCCCGGAGGCCAAGATCACCGAAGGCGCGCTGATGATTCCGTAGCCGTCCGGGTTGCCCGCCAGGACGCCGGTCACCGCGGCGCCGTCGTGCAGCACGCGCAGCGCGACATGGCCGGTGCGGATGTCCAGCGTGCGGGCCACATGGTCCAGCGCGCGCTGCACCTCGGCACCGGTGGCGTCGCCGCCGGCGTGCACGATGCGGCGCCGGGAGTGTCCGCCTTCGCGGGTCAGCGCCCATTTGCCCGGCGCGGACTCGTCGAATCGTGCTCCGTCGCCGACCAATTCGGCGACCGCCGCATATCCGTCGGCGACGATCGAGTACACCGACTGCGGGTCGCACAGGCCGGCGCCGGCGACCACAGTGTCGGCGACGTGGGCCTCCACCGAGTCGTCGTTGTCGGGCAGCACCACCGCGATGCCACCCTGCGCGTAATGGGTGGCGGTCGCCCCCCGCGCCTGGTCAGCCTTGCTCAGCACGACGACGCTGCGCCCGGCACGGTGTGCGGCCAGCGCGGCGGCCAATCCCGCGACGCCGGTGCCGATCACGACGACGTCGGCGCTGTGCGTCCACTGGGGACGGGCGATCATTCGCCACCGCCCGGCTGCCCGATTTCGATCATTCGCTGTACGCTGCGCCGGCCGGCGGCGGCGACGTCGGGGTCGACATCGACCTCGTCGGCCCCCTCGACCAGGCAGCGCAGCAGGGCCGCCGGGGTGATCATCTTCATGAATTTGCAGGAGGCGCGGTCGTTGACGGCGCGGAAGTCGACTTGCGGTGCCGCCCTGCGCAATTGGTAGAGCATGCCGACCTCGGTGGCGACCAGCACCTTGCGTGCGTCGGTCTGGTTGGCGGCCTCCAGCATGCCGCCGGTGGACAAGATCTTCACCCGGTCCGGCGGGAAGGCGCCCTCGCCCGCGAGGTACAAGGCCGAAGTGGCGCAACCACATTCGGGGTGCACGAAGAGCTCGGCGTCGGGATTGGCGCGGGCCTGGTCATTGAGTTCGTCGCCGTTGATCCCGGCGTGCACGTGGCATTCGCCCGCCCACACGTGCAGGTTCTCGCGGCCCGTCATGCGACGGACATGGGCGCCGAGGAACTGGTCCGGGCAGAACAGCACCTCGCGGTCGGGGTCGATCGACTCGACGACCTCGACCGCGTTGGACGAGGTGCAGCAGATGTCGGTGAGCGCCTTGACCGCCGCCGTGGTGTTGACGTAGGAGACGACGACCGCGCCGGGGTGTTCGTCCTTCCAGGCGCGCAGTTCGTCGGCGGTGATGGAATCGGCCAGCGAGCAGCCGGCGCGCTGGTCCGGGATGAGCACGGTCTTGTCCGGGCTCAGGATCTTGGCCGTCTCGGCCATGAAGTGCACCCCGCAGAACACGATGGTGTCCTCGGGCGCCTCGGCGGCGATCCGCGACAACGCCAGCGAGTCGCCCACGTGGTCGGCGACGTCCTGGATCTCGGGCAACTGATAGTTGTGCGCCAGCACGGTGGCGCCGCGCAGCTTCGCCAGGCGGCGAACCTCGGCGGCCCATTGCTCATCCCCGGCCACGCCGGCGTAACCGGTGGGCGAGTTGGTGATGTCGGCGATCATGCTTTCGGCGAGCGTGTCCATGCGATTGATAACCGTCATGGCGGCTCCTTTCAGCCCAGGAGGTTTTCGACTTATAATCGAAAACATGGCCCATGGTAGCACCGCCCACGAAGTGCTCGCGGTCGTGTTCCAGGTTCGCGAAGCGAGCGAACAGGTTACGAAGGGACGCCCCCCGGCGAAACCGCAGCTGAACGTGCTGTTATGGCAGCGCGCCCGGGATCCACAACAGGGCAAGTGGTCGCTGCCGGGCGGTCGGCTGCGCAACGACGAGGACATGATCACCTCGGTGCGGCGCCAGCTCGCCGAGAAGGTCGACCTCAAAGAGCTGGCGCACCTGGAACAACTCGCGGTGTTCTCCGACCCGCAGCGGGTGCCCGGCGCCCGAGTGATCGCGTCCACCTTCTTGGGCCTGGTGCCCTCCCCCGCCAGCCCCGAACTACCGCCGGACACCCGCTGGCACCCGGTGAACTGCCTGCCGCCGATGGCCTTCGACCACGGCCAGATGGTGGACAACGCCCGCACGAGGCTGAACGCCAAACTGTCCTACACCAACATCGGATTCGCTTTGGCTCCAAGGGAATTCGCGCTTTCCACGCTGCGGGACATCTACGGCGCCGCGTTGGGCTATCAGGTCGACGCGACGAACCTGCAGCGGGTGCTGGCCCGGCGCGGCGTCATCACGGCGACCGGCACCATCGCGCAATCCGGCCGCAGCGGCGGACGCCCGGCCGCGCTGTACCGGTTCACCGACGCGGCGCTGCGGGTCACCGACGAGTTCGCCGCACTCAGGCCGCCCGGGTCGCCAGGCTAGGCTTGGGCGAAAGGCGGGCGACGCGGGGGTGAATCGCGTCTGACCTGGCTAGTGTGACGAGAAGTCGCTCACAGTGCGGCGATTGCGTTTTGGTTACCTGCCGTTCGTACGCAAGAATGCCGGGTGGCCACGAAGGGAGCCTCAATGGCTGAGCTCGGCAACCTGGCAGGCACGCAGGGTGCGGAATGGATCGCCCGCCCGCCACACGAGGAACTGCAGCACAAGATTCGTCCACTGCTGCCCTCGGACGACCCGTTCTACCAGCCGCCACTGGGCTTTCAGCACGCCGAACCCGGGACAGTGCTGCGCTCGCGCGACGTCGAGCTGGCGTTCCTGGGCTTGATCCCGCAGCCGATCAAGGCCGTCCAGCTGCTGTACCGCACGATGGACATGAACGGCGAGCCGGAGGCCACCGCCACGACGGTGATCGTCCCCGCCGAGCTGGCGCCGGGGCGTCCTTGCCCGGTGCTGTCCTACCAGTGCGCGATCGACGCCGTCTCGTCCCGCTGTTTCCCGTCCTACGCACTGCGGCGCCGGGCGAAGGCGCTGGGCGCGATCGGCCAGTTCGAGCTTTTCCTGATCGCCGCCGCCGTCGCCGAGGGATGGGCCGTCTCCGTGCCCGACCACGAGGGCCTGCGCGGCCTGTGGGGCGCACCGTATGAACCCGGCTACCGCGTCCTGGACGGCATCCGGGCCGCGCTGAGTTCGGAGCGCCTCGGTCTGTCCGCCGAGGCGCCCATCGGGCTGTGGGGGTACTCCGGCGGCGGACTGGCCAGCGCCTGGGCCGCCGAGATGTGCGCCGAGTACGCGCCCGAACTGGACATCGTCGGGGCGGTGCTGGGCTCCCCCGTCGGGGACCTGGGCAACACCTTCCGCCGACTCAACGGCAGCTTCCTGTCGGGGCTGCCCGCGCTCGTGGTGGCCGCGCTCGCGCACATCTACCCCGATCTGGACCGGGTGATCCGCGAGCACACCAACGAGGAGGGGCGCGCGCTGCTGGACTCGCTGGAGAAGATGACGACGGTGGAAGCCGTCGTGCGGATGGCCGGCAAGGACATGGGCGACTACCTCGACGAGCCGCTCGAGCAGATCCTGTCCACCCCGGAGATCACGCACGTCTTCGACCACATCAAGCTGGGCGCCGCCGTTCCGACGCCACCGGTGCTGATCGTGCAGGCCGTGCACGACTACCTGATCGACGTCCACGACATCGACGTGCTGGCCGACGCGTATTCGGCCGGCGGCGCGCGGGTCACCTACCACCGCGACGCCTTCAACGAGCACATGATGCTGCATCCGCTGTCGGCGCCGATGGCGCTGCGCTGGCTGACGGATCGCTTCGGAGGCCGCCCGCTGACCGATCACCTGGTCCGGACCACGTGGCCGACGATGTTCAACCCGATGACCTACGTCGGCATGGCCCGGCTGATGAAGATCGCGGCCAAGGTCATCACGGGCCGCAAGATCGGCCGCCGTCCGCTATGACACGGGCGCTTCGGCGCCTCCCCCTCGCGCCGGCACCCCACCGGCGGGCCCCGGCTGCGGCGGAAACGCACCCAGGTCGTCGCGCGCGTCGGCGGCCACCCGCACGGCGTAGACCAGGGCCGCGATTCCGGCCGGCCACAGCAGGCTGACCGCGATCTGCAGCGGACCGTCGGAGAAGAACACCGGCGGCGCCTGCGTGACGTAGGCGACCGACGGGGTTTTCGACAGCGGTACCGCATCGAAGTCCAGCGCGCCGTAGCTCAGCCGCACCAGGCCGGCCCCCACCGCCGAGGCCGCCGCGTCGGCCCCCACCATGCCGGCCGACAGCGCGATGACCATTCCCGGTCCGCGGTGCTCGCGCCACTGCCACACCCAGACCGAGCCCACCACGGCCAGCGCGGTCAGCAGCCCCAGCATCAGGGCGGGGGCGACGAAGAAGTGCTCGGACTCGTTGCCCAGATAGTCGTGCACCCGCTCGCCCGAGCGGGTGAGGGCCACCACGGCGCGAATCGGCGGGGCGATCAAGGCCCACAGCCCGCCGATCGCCAGACCGGTCGCCGCCGACGCAAGCGCCACCACCAGGAGCGCGCGCCTGCGGCTCGACGCGGTGGTGGGCGCGGAAAGTTCGGCGGTGTCCGCCTTGGTCTGCTCGGTCACCGTTGCGTCTCCAGATCGGCGGAATCGACCTCGCCGTGCCGCGAACAGCGGGCCCGCCAGCCGTCGGGGCGCACCTGCACCACCATCCGGCGCCCGCATGCCGCGCAGAAGCGGGGAGGCTCAAGGCCCAGCTGGGCCGCTGTCGGCACGGCGGTGCCCCCTAATTCCCCGGTGTAGACGTTGTAGACGCCGGCACTGACTGCCGCTCCCAGGGCGCCCAGATCGCCAACCACAATCTTCAACCTAGCCGCGGCCGCCGGCCTACAAGCTGGCGTTGAGCCCCTTGAGGGGCATCTGCAGGTCGTCGAGCAGTTCCAGGTCGGATTCGGCGGGGCGACCCAGCGTGGTCAGGTAGTTCCCGACGATGACGGCGTTGATGCCGCCCAGGATGCCCTGCTTGGCGCCCAGGTCGCCCAGGGTGATCTCGCGGCCACCGGCGAACCGCAGCATGGTGCGCGGCAGCGCCAGGCGGAAGGCGGCCACCGACTTCAGCGCCTCGCTCGCCGGCATCACCTCCAGGTCGCCGAACGGGGTGCCCGGCCGCGGGTTGAGGAAGTTCAGCGGCACCTCGTCGGGACCCAGTTCGGCCAGTTCGGCGGCGAATTCCGCGCGCTGCTCGAGGGTCTCGCCCATGCCGAGGATGCCGCCGCAGCAGACCTCCATGCCGGCGTCGCGGACCATCGACAGCGTCTGCCAACGCTCCTCCCAGCTGTGGGTGGTCACGACGTTGGTGAAGTACGAGCGGGCGGTCTCGAGGTTGTGGTTGTAGCGGTGCACGCCCATTTCGGCGAGCTGTTCGACCTGCTCGGCCGTCAGCATCCCCAGCGAGCAGGCGATGTTGATCTCGACCTCGTTGCGGATCGCTTCGATGCCGGCCGCGACCTGGGCCAGCAGCCGCTCGTCGGGGCCGCGCACCGCGGCCACTATGCAGAATTCGGTGGCCCCGGACTTGGCGGTCTGCTTGGCGGCCTCGACCAGGCTGGGGATGTCCAGCCGGGCGCTGCGGACCGGCGACGCGAACAGGCCCGACTGCGAGCAGAAGTGACAGTCCTCCGGGCAGCCGCCGGTCTTGAGGCTGATGATGCCCTCGACCTCGACCTCGGGGCCGCACCAGCGCATCCGCACCTCGTGGGCCAGCGCCAGCAGTTCGTCGAGGCGGTCGTCGGACAGCTGCAGCACCCGCAGCACCTGGTCCCGGCGCAGTCCCTGGCCGTCCTCGAGCACCTGCTGCCGGGCCACCGCCAAGATGTCCTCGTCGTTGCCCGTATCGGCCGTCGGTCGAGTTGCCGCTTGAGTCACCAGGTACTCCCCTGCCTCTTTCTGGTGTCCGCGCGTGGGGACACATCTGCCACGTGGTGGTGGCAGCGGTGAATGAAAAGGTGTTCAAAGTAGGGTAACGGCCGAAGAACCCGCCCAACCTATGGGTATACGACCATGGTGACTCCGCACGTCGAAATCCTGGCGCACCACTACTTGCTGCTGGCGGCGCCGGCGTTTCTGCCTGCGGTGATCGTCGTCGGGGTGATCCTGTACATCGCACTGCGTGACCGGCGCGAGGGCCGCAACACCACGGGGTCCGAGCCCGAGTCCTCCCATGCCGACACGCCGGACAGAACGCGTGATTGACGAGCCAGGGATCGGGGCATTAAACAATCAATCACGAACCTACTTGACAGTAATAAGCGGTTGACTTCAGTCGGATTCTCCGGGGCAGCCCGGCGCGGTTGGGAGGCACGACGATGCGGTCGAATGAACTGACGATTGTTGCTGAGGCACCGGCACGCGGCGCCGGGCTCAATCAGGTGATCGGGTTATCCATCGCCGCGGCGGTAATCACGCTGCTGTTGCTGTGGGTGGGCCACGCCCACCGCACCCATCGCATCGAATGGCTGACCCGGGTCGCCGACAAGGTGGGCGACAAATTCCACCGCCCCGGTTGGGTCGCCCTGCCGGTCCTGGTGTTCACCACGTCGATCATCTGCGCGCTGTTCGGGTTCATCTGGGACGTCAGCTGGCATATCGGCAACGGCCGCGACCCGGGCCCACTGGCAAACCCGGCGCACTACTTCATCATCATCGGATTGTTCGGCATCTTCCTGGGCGGCATGACGGCGGTCGTGCTGCCGTTCGACCAGCCCGGCCCGGCCGCGGTGCGGATCACGCGGAACTGGCACGCGCCGGTGGGCGGCGTGCTGATGGCCGGCTGCGGGCTGTACGCGATGATCGGGTTCCCGCTCGACGACATCTGGCACCGCATCTTCGGCCAGGATGTAACCCTCTGGGGCCCAACACATTTGATGATGATCGGCGGGGCCTGTTTTTCGCTGTTCGCGGTGCTGATGCTGGAGCGCGAGGGTGAGACCGACGAAGGCGAGGACGTCTACCACGGCGCCTTCATCACCTTCCTGCGCTACCTGTCCTTCGGCGGCTTGTTCATCGGCTTGTCGGTCTATCAGATCGAGTTCGACTTCGGCGTCCCGCAATTCCGGCTGGTGTTCCAACCGATGCTGATCGCCGGCGCGGCCGCGCTGGCGGCGGTCGCCGCCCGCATCACCATGGGCCGGGGAGCGGCCGTCATCGCGGCCGTCTTCGCGATCGCCCTGCGCGGCGGCGTCGCCCTGCTGGTCGGGCCGATACTCGGCGCCCCGATCAACTGGTTCCCGCTCTACCTCGGCCCCGCGCTGGCCGTCGAGTTGATCGCGCTGACGCCGGTGTTCAGGCGCCCCGTCGTCTTCGGCGCGGTCGCCGGGCTGGGAGTGGGCACGATCGGGCTCTGGCTGGAGTCGCTGTGGATCGCGGCGGTCTACCACTACCCCTGGCCGATCAGCATGTGGGGCGAGGCCCTGGCGATGGCCGTGCCGGTTGCGGTCCTGATGGGTATGTGTGGCGCCATGTTCGGCATGGTGCTCACCGGACAGCGCCTCCCCGGGCGCGCCATCGGGATCTCGGTGGTGGTGGCCACGGTCCTGGTGATCGGCGGCGCGGTGGCCAACGGCCTGCACATCCTGGTGCCGAGCAAGAACAACGCCACCATCACGTTGACCGACCTGCCCAGCGCCCCGGGGCAGCGCATGGTGTCGGCCGACGTCCAACTCCTGCCCGCCGACATGGTCAGCGACAATCCGGACTGGCTGACGATCCTGTCCTGGCAGGGCCGCATGAATAACGACCGCGGCCTGATCATCGACCGGCTCGCCAAGGTCGGGCCGGGGCACTACCGCTCCACCCAGCCGGTTCCGGTGTGGGGCGACTGGAAGACCCTGCTGCGGGTCCAGGACGGCCGCACGATGACGGCCGTGCCGATTTGGGAACCGGCGGACGCCGCCATCCCGGCCCCAGAGGTCCCCGCGCTGACGTCGAGCACGCGGCCGTTCGTCCTGGAAGTCACCATCCTGCAGCGTGAACGCGACCAAAGCGCACCCGCCTGGTTGTTCACCGCTGGTGGGATCGTGGTGCTGTTCCTGACGCTCATGGTGATCGCCGGCTTGACCTGGGGCGCCGGCCGGCTCAACAACTCCCTGGCCGAGCCGGAACCGGTGGAAGACAAGCAGCCGATCCCGCGGGCGGCATGAACCCATGACGCTTCGCGGCACCCTCAGCACGGCATGGGCGGCGGCGCTGGTGTGCGGCCTGGTCGGCTGCGGTGGTTCGGCTGACAAGTCGCCGGCGGCACCGCTGACCGTCGACGTGACCATCGCCCACGGTCAGGTCACCCCGACCAACGCCACGCTGCAGGCCAAGGTGCATCAGCAGATCACCCTGCACGTGACCAGCGACGCCACCGACGAGCTGCACGTGCATTCGACGCCCGATCACAAGTTCGCGGTCCAGGCCGCCCCCAACCAGACGTTCGGATTCGCCGTCGACGTGCCGGGCAACGTCGCGGTGGAGCTGCATCATCTGGACCGCACCATCGCGACCATCCAAGTGCAGCCGTGAGCTCCGCCGCCGCGGCGGTGGTGCTCGCGCACGGGCTCGGTGGTTCGGGTGATCTCCCGGTGCCCTATGCCTACGCGATGGTCGGGGCGGCATGGGCCTTGACGTTCACCTTCGCCCTCGTGGCGTTCGCCTGGCGCCGGCCGCGGTTCGATCCGCTCAAGCCGGGCCGGCCCCTACCGACGGCGCTGACGACCTTCGTCGACTCCCGGGTGGCGCGGGGGTTCGCGGCCGGGCTGGCCCTGGCGTTCGCGGCCTGGGTGGTGGCCGCCGGGGTATGGGGTCCCGAATCGGAGGCCAACGGGCTGCTCGGCGCGTTCTACGTGCTGCTGTGGGTCGGGCTGGTGGCGGTGTCGCTGATCATCGGGCCGGTGTGGCGGGTGATTTCGCCGATGCGCACGATGTATCTGCTGCTGCGGCGCGTCACCCCGGAACGGCTCGGCCGACCGCGGCTGTCCTACCCGGAAGGCTGGGGCTATCGACCCGCCGCGTTCGGCCTGTTCGCCTTCGTCTGGATGGAGCTGGCCAGCCCGAACCCGGCGTCGCTGCCCTGGGTCAGGACGTGGATCGCCTGCTATGCCGTGCTGATGTTGGTCGGCGCGTGGCTGTGCGGACAGCGCTGGCTGGCCCGCGCCGATCCCTTCGGCGTGTACAGCGTGGCCGTCTCCCGGCTCTCGCCGTTTCGCCGCAACCCGGAGACGCGGCGGATCGTCGTCGGAAACCCGCTCGACCATCTGCCGTCGCTGCCGGTGCGGCCCGGCGTGGTGGTCCTGCTGGCGGTGCTGCTGGGCTCGACGGCGTTCGACAGCTTCTCGTCGTCGCCGACGTGGCGCGGCTTCTCCGATCAGCTCACCCGCGAATTCGGCGCGCCCCCCACACTGGCGTCGTCGATGCTGCGTACCGTCGGGCTGATCGTCTTCATTTGCGTTGTGGCGGTGACCTTTTCGCTCGCCGCGCGCGCCACCGGCGGCGTCGGCGCAGAGCAGCGTCGCGAATTGCCCGGCCAGATGGCGCATTCGCTGATCCCGATCGTGGTGGGCTACATCTTCGCGCACTACCTGTCCTACCTGGTGGAGCGCGGACAGCAGGCGGTGTTCGCGCTGGCCGACCCGTTCGGCCACGGCTGGAACCTGCTCGGCCTGGCGCACCTGCATGTGGCGTACGTGTTGTCCATGCACCCGCCGGTACTCGCCGCGGTGAAGGTGACCTGCGTGGTCACCGGGCACATCGTCGCGGTGATCGCGGCCCACGACAAGGCGCTGCGGCTGCTGCCCGCCGGCCATCAGCTCACCGGGCAGCTGACGATGATGCTGGTGATGGTCGGCTACACCTTCACCGGTTTGTATCTGCTCTTCGGGGGGTAGGCGTCCGGGCGTGCGCTACCTCACGCCGTCGGAAGAAGCCGCGCCGCGGCGTCGGGGGCCGAGTCCACGCCGGGTCGGTTGATGCGGCCCACCGAGTCGATCCCCGCGGCCGAGCAGGACCCGGGCCGGAAAAAGATGCGTCCCCCGCGCGCGCTGTCCTGGATCAGCATTCAGTCCAAGGTGATGCTGATGCTGCTGGTGTCCAGCCTGGCGTCGCTGGGCGTGATCGGGACCGTCGAGTACGTCGCCGCGCGCAACGCGTTGTTGCCCGCGGCGTCCGAGCGGATGACGCAGTTGCGCGAGGCGCAGAAACGCGCGATCGAGACGCTGTTCTCGGACCTGTCGGATTCGCTGGTCGTCTACAGCCGGGGCACCACCGCGCTGGAGGCGGTGCAGGCCTTCACGGCCGGCTTCGACCAGCTGGCCAACGCGCCCGTCGACCCCGGCCAGCAGCGGGCGCTGGTGGATTTCTACACCGAGCGGCTGATCAAACCGTTGGAGCGCGACACCGGAAACAGGCTCGCCCTGGATGCGGTGCTGCCCAGCAACAACTCACAGCGCTATCTGCAGGCGCACTACACCGTTGCGGCGCACGGGTCTTCGAACGGGTCCGCGCCCGACGACGCCGGCGACGGCAGCGCCTGGTCGGCGGCCAACGCCCGCTTCAACGACTACTTCCGCGAGATCGCCACCCGCTTCGAATACCGCGACGCGCTGCTGCTGGACACCCGCGGCAATGTCGTCTACACCGTCCGGAAAAGCGCCTCGCTGGGCACCAACGTGCTCACCGGCCCGTATCGCCAGTCCAATCTGCGCGACGCCTACGAGAAGGCGATGGCCGCGAACTCGGTGAACTTCGTGTGGATCACCGACTTTCAGCCGTATCAGCCACAACTCGGCCAGCCCATCGCCTGGTTGGTCGCACCGATCGGCCCACCCGGCAGACCGGCCGGGGTGCTGGCGCTGCCGCTGCCGATCGCAAAGGTGAACCGGATCATGACCGCCGACAAGCAGTGGCGCGCCGCGGGCATGGGCCAGACCGCCGAGACCTATCTCGCGGGGCCGGACAACCTGATGCGTTCCGATTCACGGCTATTCATCGAGGACCCGCAGCGATACCGGCGAGAGGCGCTGGCCGCCGGTGCCCGGCGCGAGACCGTCGACACCGCGATCAGATGGGGCGGCACCACCCTGGTCCAGCCCGTGGCCACCACGGCCGTGCGCGCAGCGCAGCGCGGTGAGACCGGAACGGTGACCGACACCGGCTATCTGGGCCAACGTGAGCTCGCGTCCTACGCCCCGCTGTCCCTGCCGAATTCCGACCTGCACTGGTCGATCGTGGCCACCCGGGAAACCTCCGAGGCCAACGCCCGGGTGGCGTCGCTCACCCAGACACTGATATTGACCACTACCGCAATGGTTTTCGTCATCTGCGTGGCCGCGCTGCTGGTCGCCCAGATATTCGTGCGGCCCATCCGCAGGTTGCAGGCCGGCGCCCGGGAGATCGGCGCCGGCAACTACGACGTCTCGATCCCGGTCACCTCACGCGACGAAATCGGCGAGCTGATGGCCGCTTTCAACGAGATGAGCCGCAACCTGCAGATCAAGGAAGAACTGCTCAACGAACAGCGCAAGGAGAACGACCGGCTGCTCGCCTCGCTGATGCCCGAACCGGTGGCCCGGCGCTACCGCGAGGGTGAGCAGACCATCGCCCAGGAGCACCAGGACGTCACGGTCATCTTCGCCGACATCGTCGGCCTCGATGACATCTCGGGCAAGCTGTCCGGCCGCGAGTTGGTGGGCATCGTCGACGAGCTGGTCCGCGAGCTCGATTCGGCCGCGGAATCCCTGGGCATCGAACCGATTCGCACGCTGCACAACGGCTACCTGGCCAGCTGCGGCCTGAACTTCCCCCGCCTGGACAGCGTGCACCGCACCGTCGAATTCGCCGTCGAGATGCGCGACATCATCGCGCGCTTCAACAGCAAGACGGGCTACCACCTGGCCCTGCGGGCGGGCATCAACACCGGCAACGTGATCAGCGGGCTGGTCGGGCGATCCAGCGTGGTCTACGACATGTGGGGCGCAGCGGTCAACCTGGCCCATCAAACCCGCAGCAGCACAACACAATCCGGAATCTATGTCACCGCCCAGGTCTACGAGGTGATGCACGACATCCGTCAGTTCACGCCGGCGGGCACCATCACGGTCGGCGGCGTCGAGCAGCAGATCTGGAAACTGTCGGAAGGGCAGGGGCAGTGAGAACCTTCGACTCGTCATCGCTTTACTGGGCCGCCGGGGTGGTATTCGGTCTGCCGCTGCTGCTGATCGCCCTGACCGAGTGGCATCAGAGCCTCCTGCGCAAGAACAGTCCGCTGGCGCGGCCCGTCCTGCTGCTGCGCAGTTACCTGATTCCGCTGGGCGCCCTGTTGGTGTTGCTGGTGAACGTGGCCAGGATGCCGGCCCAGTTCACGTCGGTTCGGGTGCTCGCCACGGTGTTCGGGTTCGTGGTGCTGGTGCTGCTGCTGTCCGGGCTCAACGCAACGGTTTTCGAGGGCGCACCGCAGGGGTCCTGGCGCCAGCGAATCCCGGGCATCTTCCTCGACGTGACCCGGTTCGTGCTGATCGGGGTGGGTCTGGCGGTCATCTTCTCCTACGTCTGGGGCGTGCGCGTCGGCGGCCTTTTCACCGCGCTGGGCGTGACGTCGGTGGTCATCGGTCTGATGCTGCAGAATTCCGTCGGTCAGATCGTGTCGGGCCTGTTCATGCTGTTCGAGCAGCCGTTCCGGATCGGCGATTGGCTCGACACCCCGTCGGCCCGGGGCCGCATCGTGGAGGCGAACTGGCGTTCCGTGCACATCCAGTCCGGCCACGGCCTGCAGATCACGCCGAACTCGGTGCTGGCCACCACCTCGTTCACCAATCTCAGCCGCCCGGCCGGTGCGCACCAATTAGCCATCACCACAACGTTTTCCGAGATCGATCCGCCGGATCGGGTGTGCGCGCTGCTGGAGCGGGTCGCCAACGCACTGCCGCAACGCAGGCCCAACGCCGTGGCGACGGCGGTGCCCGCCGGGGCCGCCGAGTACCGGGTGACCGTCGGGCTGAAGTCGCCGGCGGAGGACTCCGCCGCGCAGGCCGCGTTTCTGCGCTGGCTGTGGTACGCGGCGCGGCGCGAGGGCCTGCACCTCGACGGCGCCCAGGATGACATCTCGACGACCGAGCGTGTCGAGAAGGCGCTGCGCACGGTGGTGGCGCCGGCGTTGCGGCTCAGCCAACCGGACCAGCAGGCGTTGGTGGCGCACGCCAGGATCGTTCGGTACGGGGCCGACGAGATCGTCGAGCATGCCGGGCGAGTGCCCGCCAAGATCACGTTTCTGGTCGAGGGCGGCGTGCGGTTGACCGCCACCGCCACGGACGGCACGGCCGTCGCGGTCGGCGAGCTGGACGAGGGCTCGTTTCTTGGCGTGACCGCGCTGACCCGTCAGCCGAACCTGGCCGACGCGCAGGCCATTGGGGAGGTGACCGCGCTGGAGATCAATCGCGATCACCTGGTCCAGCTGGTGACGGGCAAGCCGCTGCTGCTGCAGGACCTGGGCCGAACCATCGACGAGCGGCGCGCCCGGGTGCAGCAGGCGATCGCGCCGGAGTTCGCGACGACGGGCGGCTGATCCGATGGTGGCGACCCGCCGCGCCCGGCGACCCGCCGCGCTTGCGATCGCCACTAAATCGGGTGCTCGACCTTCTTGTTGCCGTCCCAGCGGCGCAAACCCGTGAAGCTGCCCTCGATCTGGGCGGGCCGGCCCGCGACGCGCAGCGCCCGGCCGAGTTGGGCGCCGCCGACGCGCCGTGCCATGGTGACGTGCGCGGTCCACTGGCCGGGCAGGCTGTTGGGCATCGGTCCCGGCCTCAAATGCGGCCCGCAGCAGCGGTGCACCTCGGCGTGCAGGGCCAACAGCTCTTCGGTCGGCACCACCAGCCGCGCGAAAACCGCACTGGCGCGGCCGAATAACACCGGTGCACCGATGACGCAGGGCAGCGGCAGCCGTTCGCTCACCGCGCGCAGCGGCTCGTCGACGTCGGGCGCGATGCCTTCGGCCACGGCCAGGGTCACGTGCGGCCGGCTGGCCGGGGCCTGACTTGGTATCCCCGCCGCGGCCAGCGCCTCCCAGATGTTGCGGATCGCCGCCTCGGTGTCGCGGTCGAAGACCAGCTCGACGGATCCGACCATCAGCCGACCAGCGCGGCGACCCAGTCGCGGTCGAAAGCCTGGGTGCACAGCGCCGCAAAGTCGGCGGCGTCCAGCGCTGCGGCCCCTTCGGGCAGCGCGGCGCGCACCGCGGCCAGCCGGGCCAGCGCGGACCGATTCGTCGTCTCCACCACGCCGGGCCGCCGGGGCCAGCTGCCGATGACCAGACCAGCGCACGAAACATGATGCGCGGCAAGCGATTCCAGGGTCAGCGCGGTGTGGTTGAGCGTACCCAACGACGGCCCGACCACGACCAGCACCGCGGCGCCCAGCGCGACGGCGAGATCGCGTGCGGTGACACCGTTTTCGCCGAGCTCGACCAGCAGTCCCCCGGCCCCCTCGACCAATGTGAGCCGCCCCGGCCGGTCCAGCTCACCGATGAGCGCCAGCAGCTGCTCGCGGGTGGGCAGCGGCATTCCGGCCGCCTCGGCGGCGGCCACCGGCGCCATCGGCAGCGGATAGCGGCCCAACCCCGCCAGCTGCGTCACCCCGGATAGCCGGGCCACCTCGGCGAGGTCGTCGTCGCCGGCGTCGACGCCGGTCTGGACCGGCTTGCACACCGCCACGTCGATGCCGGCCTGACGGGCGTGACAGGCCAGCGCGGCGGTGACGACCGTCTTGCCGACCCCGGTGTCGGTGCCGGTGACGACCAGAACCGTCACCGGTGTGCCTCAACCCAGCTCGGCGAGCACATCGGAGAGCACCCTGCGCGCGACCTCGAGCTCGGCGTCGTCCAGCGACGCGCGCGCGGTCAGCCGCAGCCGCGACGTCCCGGCGGGCACGGTCGGGGGGCGGAAGCATCCCACCCGCACGCCGGCGTCGAGGCAGGCGGTCGCGGCGGCCACCGCGACGTCCGGGTCGCCCAGGATCACCGAGACCACCGCCGATTGCGGCACCTCGGCCACCCCGCAGACCTCGGCGAGCATGGCGGCGTGGCGCAACACCGCGTCCGGGCGCCAGGGTTCGGACCGCAGCACACCCAGCGCGGCCCGCGCGGCGCCCACCGCCGCCGGGGCCAGGCCGGTGTCGAAGATGAACGTGCGCGCCGCGTCGATGAGATGCGCCCGCACCGACGCCGGCCCCAGCACCGCGCCGCCCTGGCTGCCCAGCGCCTTGGACAGCGTGGTGGTCATCACCACGTCGGGCGCCCCGGCCAGGCCGGCCTCGTGCAGCAGCCCGCGCCCGCCGCCGCGCACGCCCAGGCCGTGCGCCTCGTCGACGATGAGCAGGGCGCCGTGCGCGCGGCACACCTCGTGCAATTCGCGCAGCGGCGCCAGCGCGCCGTCGGTGGAAAACACGGACTCGGTGATGACGACCGCGCGCTCCTCGGCGCGCGTCTGCAGCGCGGCCGCCACGGCGCCGACGTCGCGGTGCGGCGTCACCGCCACCCGCGCCCGCGACAGCCGGCAGGCGTCCACCAGCGACGCGTGCGAGAGCTCATCGGAGACCAGCAGTGAACCCCGGCCCGACAACCCGACGACGGCACCCAGGTTGGCCGCGTATCCGGAGGAGAACAGCAGGCCCGACTCCGCGCCCACGTAATCGGCCAGCTCGGCCTCGAACTGCTGGTGCAGTTCGGTGTCGCCGGTGACCAGCCGGGATCCGGTGGCACCGGCGCCCCACATGCGCAGCGCGGCGACGCCGCCGTCGATCACGTCGGGATGCTGCGACAGCCCGAGGTAGTCGTTGGAGGCCAGGTCCAGCTCGGTGGCGACGGCCGGACGCGGCCGCAGCGCGCGGCGCAGCCCGGCCTCGCGGCGCTGCCGTTCCACCGCCTCCAGCCAGGCCAGCGGGGAGACCTCGATGGGTGCCTTCATCGCCCTAGAGCCTACGAGAGCCCGTTCGCGTCGCCACCTCGACCATCGCCGAGGTGATCTGCGCGATCTCGCGGGGCGTGCAGATGTAGGGCGGCATGGCGTAGACCAGGTTGCGAAACGGGCGCAGCCAGACGCCGTGATCCAGGGCCGCCGGGGTGGCGACGGCCAGGTCGACCGGCCGCTCGCATTCGATGACGCCGATGGCGCCGCGCACCCGCACGTCGCGCACGCCCGGCAGCGCCCGGGCGGGCTCGAGACCGGCCGCCAGCCCGGCGCCGATCTCGGCGACCCGCGACCGCCAGTCCTGCCCGAGCAGCATCTCGACGCTGGCCACCGACACAGCGCAGGCCAGCGCGTTGGCCATGAACGTGGGGCCGTGCATCAGCGCTCCCGCCTCACCCGCGCTGATGGTGTGGGCGATGTCGGCGGTGCACAAGGTGGCGGCCAGGGTGAGGTATCCCCCGGTCAGCGCCTTGCCGACGCACATGATGTCCGGGCTCACCCCCGCGTGGTCGGCCGCGAAGAGTTCGCCGGTGCGCCCGAAGCCGGTGGCGATCTCGTCGAAGATGAGCAGCACGTCGTGCCGTCGACAGATGTCGCGCAGGTCGCGCAGGTATTGCGGGTCGTGGAAGCGCATGCCGCCGGCGCCCTGGACGACCGGCTCGACGACGACCGCGGCCAGTTCGGCGGCGTGGCCGGCCAGCTGTTCCTCGAACGCCGCGCTGTAGGCGGGGTCGTAATCGCGGGGCACCTGCGGGGCGAACACCTGCCGGGCCAGGATGTCGGTCCACAGCGAGTGCATGCCGCCGTCGGGGTCGCAGACGCTCATCGGGGTGAAGGTGTCGCCGTGGTAGCCGCCGCGCCAGGTCATCAGCCGGTGCTTGCCGGGCCGATCGCGGCTGCGCCAGTACTGCAGCGCCATCTTCACCGCCACCTCCACCGACACCGAGCCGGAGTCGCTGAAGAACACCGTCTGCAGCTCCGCCGGGGTGATGTCCACCAGCAACTGGGCCAGCCGCGCCGCGGGTTCATGCGTCAGCCCGCCGAACATGACGTGGTTCATCGCGCCGAGCTGGGCCGTGAGGGCCGCGTCCAGCACCGGGTGGCCGTGCCCGTGGATGGCGGTCCACCAGGAGCTCATGGCGTCGAGCGCCTCGACCGGCTCGCCGTCGCGGATCAGGGTGAGCTTGGCGCCGCGGGCACCGACCGCGACCACGGGCGCGACGGACTCGGCGCCGATGGTGCTGTACGGGTGCCACAGGTGCGCGGCGTCGATCGCGCTGATCTGCTCGGGCGTCAGCCCGGCCTTCGCCGCCGGCATAGTGATCGAGGGTAAAGCAGCCGATTCGCGCAAAACTGCGACGTCGGGAAGCATGGGACAGCATGGCCACGTCGCAGCAGTCCGAGGGCGCAGCGCCGGGACCCGAGGCCGACCCCGCGCTCGGGCCGGGCTGGTCCAGGGACACGCACTACCCGCTGGTGGACTACGACGCCGAAACCGCCGCAGGGCCCCGCGTGTTGCGGGTGCGGGTGGCGCCCTGGGACATCATCTGCACGGTCGTGCTCCTGGTCCTGCTCGCCGTGCTGGCCACGGCGACCACCTGGCCGACGCGGCTTTTCGGCTTTCTGGCGAACGTCTGCGAGGACGAGACCTGCGGGCCGGTCCCCTACGGCCTGGACCTCTACATCCACCCGGTGGTGTGGGGGGGCATCGGCGCGGCCATCACCGCCGCCGTCGTCGGCCCGGTCGTCTCGATCCTGAAGGGCTGGTACATGTCCTTCTGGCCGGTGCTGGCGCTGGCGCTGGTCATGGTCAGCTCGGTGGCCGGGTCGCTGCTGACGATGTTCAGCGAACGCTACTGGCTCTGATCACCCGGCTGGTCCCGCCGGCCCCGGCGCGCGGCTTCGTCGCCGACTGAGACCGAAATCACAACTGCGCATACGGAATTCGGTGCTCCTGTCACCGTCCGGTCACGGTACGACAAAAAATCCCGCCTGGGCCTGGCGGCTAACACCATCTGTTGTCAAAGTGGCTTGTGTGACTGATGTGAATCAGCGGGCGACCGCTGAGTCACTTCGCAAGTGCCATGGACGGCGTCGGCCCCAGCGTGGAGGCCGCCGCTCGGTTCATGAACCGGGGGCGGACGCGCGAGGTCACCGCGTCGAGGCCCATTGAGCGCCTGGAGAGGCCAGGGAAAGGCCACAAAAATGAAACGCATCTACGCCTTCGCGATCGGTTTGGCCCTGCTCGGGGCGCCGATGGTGGCTCCCACCATCGCGACCGCCGACCCGGGCGCCAGATCGATGGACTACCAGCAGGCCACCGATGTGGTGATCGCCCGCGGTCTGTCGCAGCGCGGTGTGCCGTTCTCCTGGGCCGGTGGCGGCATCAACGGCCCCACCCGCGGCACCGGCACCGGCATCAACACCGTCGGTTTCGACGCCTCCGGGCTGATGCAGTACGCCTACGCCGGCGCCGGCATCAAGCTGCCCCGGTCGTCGGGCGCGATCTACCGGGTCGGACAGAAGATCCTGCCGCAGCAGGCCCGCAAGGGTGACCTGATCTTCTACGGCCCCGAGGGCACCCAGAGCGTCGCGATGTACCTGGGCAACAACCAGATGCTCGAGGTCGGCGACGTTGTGCAGGTCTCCCCGGTGCGCGCCAACGGCATGACGCCGTACATGGTCCGGGTGCTCGGCGCCACGCCGGCGCAGCAGACGCCGCTGCAACAGGCACCGCAGCAGCTGCCCGGCCAGCAGGCCCCCGCCCAACAGGCCCCGACGCAGCAGGCCCCGGCGCAGCAGTCGCCCTACCAACAGGCCCCCCAACAGCTGCCCGGTCAGCAGGCCCCGCTGCAGCAGTCGCCCTACCAGCAGAGCCCGCAACAGCTGCCCACCCAGCAGGCCCCGCTGCAACAAGCCCCGACGCAGCAGGCGCCGCTGCAGCAGTCGCCGTTCCAGCAGGCGCCTGTGCAGCTGCCGGCCCAGCAGACGCCGTTGCAGCCGACCGGCGCCGGCATCGGCAGGTAATTTCCGGGCCGTGTGTTGGCCGTCCGACACCCGCCACTGGCTTCCCCGCCCCGCTGAGCGGCCTCGCCGCCGCGAGCTGTCGGGAGCTCGTGGCGGGTTTTCGGTAAATTAACTGGCGATCATGCCGACCCCGCCACCGTCTCCTGCACCGGACGCCACCGCCGATCCGGTCGCGACGGGAGCGCGCAAAACGGGGTCCCAGGGGTTCTATCGCTACGACCTCGACGGCCTGCGTGGCATCGCCATCGCCCTGGTCGCCGTCTTCCATATCTGGTTCGGCCGGGTCTCCGGCGGCGTGGACGTGTTCCTGGCGCTGTCCGGATTCTTCTTCGGCGGCAAGATCATCCGCACCGCGCTGAACCCGGCCGTGCCGCTGTCGCCGGTGGCCGAGGTGGTCCGGCTCGTCCGGCGGCTGGTTCCCGCGCTGGTCGTGGTGCTGGCCGGGTGCGCGGTGCTGACCATCCTGGTGCAACCGGAGACCCGCTGGGAGACCTTCGCCGACCAGAGCCTGGCCAGCCTGGGCTACTACCAGAACTGGGAGCTGGCCAACACCGCCTCGGACTACCTGCGGGCGGGCGAGGCCGTCAGCCCCTTGCAGCACATCTGGTCGATGTCGGTGCAGGGCCAGTTCTACGTCAGCTTCCTGCTGTTGATCGCCGGGCTGGCCCTGCTGTTCCGGCGCGCGGCCCGGCTGCGGATCGCGCTCGTGGTGGTCCTGTCCGCGTTGACGGTGGCCTCATTCGTCTACGCGATCATCGCCCATCAGCAGGACCAGGCGGCCGCCTACTACAACAGCTTTGCGCGGGGCTGGGAGTTGTTGCTGGGCGCGCTGGTCGGCGCGCTGGTGACCCGCGTCCACTGGCCCATGTGGTTGCGGACGGTGCTGGCCACCGTCGCGCTGGGCGCGGTGCTGTCCTGCGGGGCGCTGATCGACGGCGTGCAGGAGTTCCCCGGCCCGTGGGCGCTGGTGCCGGTCGGCGCCGCCATGCTGATGATCCTGGTCGGAGCCAACCTGCAGAGCGGCGCCGGTGGCCGGCTGCCGCTGCCCAACCGGCTGCTGGCGACGCGGCCCCTGGTGGAGCTGGGCGCCATGGCGTACGCGCTCTACCTGTGGCACTGGCCGCTGCTGATCTTCTGGCTGTCCTACAGCGGTCACAAGCACGCCAGTTTCGTCGAAGGCGCGGTGCTGCTGCTGGTGTCGGGGGTGCTGGCCTATCTGACCAACCGGCTCGTCGAGGATCCGTTGCGCTACCGCGCCTCTTCGAAGCCGGCCGCCGCGCCGGCGATTCCGTGGGCGACGCGCCTGGCCCGGCCGACGATGGCGCTGGGATCGGCGGTCGTGCTGCTGGGCGTGACCCTGACGGCGACCTCGTTCACCTGGCGCCAGCACGTCACCGTCCTGCGGTCGGCCGGCAAGGAGCTCAGCGTCCTCAACCCGCAGGACTATCCCGGCGCCCGCGCCCTCACCGAACGCGTGCGGGTGCCCGCTCTGCCCATGCGGCCCACCGTCTTAGAGGTCAAGCAGGACCTGCCCGCCTCGACCCGGGACGGCTGCATCAGCGACTTCGTCAACCCCGCGGTGGTCACCTGCACCTACGGCGATGTGGCCGCCGACCGGACCATCGCGCTGGCGGGCGGGTCACACGCCGAACACTGGTTGCCCGCGCTGGACATCCTGGGCAAGTTGCACCACTTCAAGGTCGTGACGTATCTGAAGATGGGCTGTCCCCTGTCGACCGAGCAGGTCCCGCTGATCATGGGCAACAACGCCCCCTACCCGCAATGTCGGGAGTGGGTGCAGCGAACGATGACCAAACTGGTCACCGACCGGCCCGATTACGTGTTCACCACCACCACCCGGCCGTGGAACATCAAGTCCGGCGACGTGATGCCCGCCACCTATATCGGCATCTGGCAGACGTTGTCCGACAACAACATTCCGATTCTCGGGATGCGGGACACGCCGTGGCTGGTGAAGAACGGCCAGCCGTTCGACCCGGCGGACTGCCTCGCCAAACGCAACGGCACCCCGCAGTCCTGCGCCATCAAGCGTTCCGACATGCTCTCCGACCGCAACCAGACGCTGGACTTCGTCACGCAATTCCCGCAGCTCAAGGTGCTCGACATGACCGACGCGATCTGCCGCGCCGACGTGTGCCGCCCAGTCGAGGGAAACATCCTGATCTATCACGGCGCCCACCACCTCTCGCCCACCTATGTGCGGACCATGGCGCCCGAACTGGGCCGCCAGATCGCCGAGGCCACCGGCTGGTGGTGACCCGCCTTACTCCTGGCCGCTAACGCGGGTGGGGGCAACCGCGCGCGGATAAGGTCGATAGGTGTCAACCAACAGTCCCGCTTCAGAACCAGGCGGTAACCACCAACCCAAGCTGGCCACCGTGTGGCCGGGAAACCCTTATCCGCTCGGCGCCTCCTACGACGGCGCGGGGACCAACTTCTCGTTGTTCTCCGAAATCGCCGAGAAGGTCGAGCTGTGCCTGATCGACCATCGCGGCAGCGAGTCGCGGATTCCCTTGGACGAGGTGGACGGATTCGTCTGGCACGCTTATCTGCCGAACATCACACCCGGACAGCGCTACGGCTTTCGCGTCTACGGCCCGTTCGAGCCGGCGGCCGGTCACCGGTGTGACCCCAGCAAGCTGCTGCTCGACCCGTACGGCAAGGCTTTTCACGGCGACTTCACCTTCGGTCAGGCGCTGTTCTCCTACGACCTGAAGGCCGTCAACCCGAACGGTCCCAACGCCGACGGGCTCGACCCGGGGATTCCGCCGATGGTCGATTCGCTGGGCCACACCATGACCAGCGTGGTGAGCAATCCGTTCTTCGACTGGGGATCCGACCGCGCGCCGCTGACCCCGTATCACGAGACCGTCATCTACGAGGCCCACGTCAAAGGGATGACGCAGACCCATCCCAGCGTCCCCGAGGAGCTGCGGGGCACTTATGCCGGGCTGGCCCACCCGGCGATCATCGATCACCTCCACTCGCTGCGGGTCACCGCCATCGAGCTGATGCCGGTGCACCAGTTCATGCACGACCAGCGGCTGCTGGACCTGGGTCTGCGAAACTACTGGGGCTACAACACTTTCGGCTATTTCGCGCCCCACAATCAGTACGCGGCCAACCGCACGTCGTCCGTCGCGGAGTTCAAGTCGATGGTGCGCAGCTTCCACGAAGCCGGCATCGAGGTGATCCTCGACGTGGTGTACAACCACACCGCCGAGGGCAATCACCTGGGGCCGACCATCAACTTCCGCGGCATCGACAACGCCGCCTACTACCGGCTCGTCGACACCGACCTGCGGCGGTACAAGGACTACACCGGTACCGGCAACAGCCTCAACCCGCGCCACCCGCACGTGCTGCAGCTGATCATGGATTCGCTGCGCTACTGGGTGACCGAGATGCACGTCGACGGGTTCCGCTTCGATCTGGCCGCCACGTTGGCCCGCGAGCTGCACGACGTCGACCGGTTGAGCGCGTTCTTCGATCTGGTGCAGCAGGATCCGATCGTCAGCCAGGTCAAATTGATCGCCGAACCGTGGGATGTCGGCGAGGGCGGTTATCAAGTCGGAAATTTCCCGGGTTTGTGGACCGAGTGGAACGGGAAGTATCGCGATACTGTGCGCGATTACTGGCGGGGCGAGCCCGCAACCCTGGGCGAGTTCGCTTCCCGGCTGACCGGGTCGTCGGACCTGTATGAGGCGACCGGCCGGCGTCCCAGCGCCAGCATCAACTTCGTCACCGCGCACGACGGGTTCACCCTGAACGACCTGGTGTCCTACAACGAGAAGCACAATATGGCCAACGGGGAGGACAACCGGGACGGCGAGAGCCACAACCGATCGTGGAACTGCGGCGTCGAAGGCCCCACCGACGACCCCGACATCACCGAGCTGCGCTGCCGCCAGATGCGCAACTTCTGGGCGACGCTGATGCTCAGCCAGGGCACGCCGATGATCGCCCATGGCGACGAGTTCGGCCGCACCCAGAACGGCAACAACAACGTGTACTGCCAGGACTCCGAATTGTCTTGGATGGATTGGTCTTTGGTCGACAAGAACGCCGACCTGCTGAAGTTCGCCCGCCGGGTGAGCACGCTGCGCAAGCGGCACCCGGTGTTTCGGCGGCGCCGGTTCTTCGAGGGCGAGCCCATCCGCAGCGGCGACGAGGTGCGCGACATCGCCTGGCTGAATCCGAGCAGCCGCGAGATGACGCACGAGGATTGGGGCGAAAGCATTCACAAGTGCGTGGCGGTGTTCCTCAACGGCGAGGCCATCAGTGCACCCAACGCGCGCGGTGAACGGGTCGTTGACGACTCATTTCTGTTGTGTTTCAACGCCGGTGAAGAGCCGGTGGAGTTCGCGACGCCAAACAGTGACTATGCGAAAGAGTGGACCGTGGAACTGGACACCAACGAACCGACGGGCCGCAAAGAGGGGGCCGACCAGGTGGTGACCGCCGAGGAGAAGGTGTCGCTGCCCTCACGCTCGCTGCTGGTCTTGCGTAAGACGCAGTGACGCATGGCCTTACCCGTCATCTCCACCTACCGGCTGCAACTACGTGGTGAATCCAGTGGGTTCGCATTCACTTTCGCCGACGCGGAAAACCTGCTCGACTACCTGAACGACCTCGGGGTGTCGCACCTGTATCTGTCGCCGATCATGACCGCGGCGCCTGGGTCCAGCCATGGCTACGACGTCACCGACCCGACGACGGTGTCGCCCGAGATCGGCGGCCGCGACGGCCTGGCGCGGTTGTCGGCCGCGGCGCGGGAGCGCGGCATGGGCCTGATCGTCGACATCGTGCCCAACCACGTGGGCATCGACGTGCCCCAGCAGAACCCGTGGTGGTGGGACGTCCTGCGCAACGGCCGTTCCTCGCCCTACGCAACGTATTTCGACATCGATTGGGACCTCGACGACGACGGCCGCATCGTGCTGCCGGTGCTGGGATCCGACGACGACGCCGCCGACCTCACCGTCGACGGGGACCTGCTGCGGCTGGGTGATCTGGCGCTGCCGATCGCGCCCGGCACCGCGGGGGGTACCGGACCCGAGGTGCACGACCGCCAGCACTACCGGCTGGTCGGCTGGCGCAACGGCGTGTGCGGATACCGTCGTTTCTTCTCGATCACGATCCAGGCTTGCGGGCCGGTCAGTTCGCGCAGCCACGCCAGGTACCCGCACGGATCCGACAGGCCGTCGGGGTGGTCGATGCGGATGCCGTCGACCAGCCCCTCGGTGAACCACCGGCCGACCTCGGCGTGGGTGGCGTCGAAGACCGCGCGGTCCTCCTGGCGCAGCCCGGCCAGCGAGGTGATCGAGAAGAAACGACGGTATCCGCACACGCCGTTGCGCCAGCCGACCAGCCGGTAGTGCTGGCGGTCGTGCAC
>NZ_LZKY01000100.1:0-13246 GCF_001673055.1 Mycobacterium sp. 1245801.1 | reverse complement strand
TAGGTGCCGTCGGGGTTGAGGCAGTCGGCCAGGGTGCGGGCCAGCCCGGCGAGTTGTTCGGGGCGAAACCGGCTGCCCTCGGCGGCCAGCCGCGCTTCGGCCCGCTCGCGGGTGGGCATGTCGATCCAGCCGGGCAGCTGGTGGTAGAACTTGCGGATCACCGCCACCTGACCCGCACCCAGGGCGCCGTCGCGTTGTCCGGCGGCGGTGGCGGGCAGCATCGGGCCCAGCGGTTCGCCGGTCAGGCCGTGGCGTGGGCCCAAATCGCGTGCCTCGTTGAGGCGGCGGGCGGCTTCGGCGCGGCTGATCAGGGTCGCCTCGGCGATGGTCTGGACTGCTGTGGCGCCGAGTTCGACCGAGGGTGCTTGGCGGGCCAGGGAATTGATCACGGGGTGCTCGACGGCTGGGATGCGCCGGCGCTGCTTTTCGCAGCGCGCCAACACCGCCAACTGCTGCCGGGGCTTCAGCGCATCGAGGTTCAGCGCGCAGACCCGATCCCAGGCGGCATCGAGCGCATCGAACGCCGCCTCGACATCCTGCTCATCACTCACACCGCCAAACTAGCGGCACCCACCGACAAAAATCGGCGCCCAGAGACTACTGAAACCACAGTGGCACAAGGGATTTCGATATGCGTTTCCCGTATCCGAAATGTTGTCCGCATCAGGCCGCAGCGCCCCGACGACGCGCCCAGGGTACCGGACCATTAGAGGCGATGGGCCCGATAAACCGACGGCGCCGAATCAGTTGCTGAGCACCAACTTCCAGTTGCCGTTGACGTTACGGTCCGGAATGCACCAGAAGTTGTTCCAGTTGCCCGGGGTCGTGGCCTTCACGCCCGGCCCGGCGTCCTGACACGCCTCCCGCGTGGGGTAGTTCCCCTCCGTCTGGATCGTGTCGGCGCCGCTGACGCCCACACCGATCGTCAGCAGCCCGGCCATCGCCAGCAGAGTCGCGGCGGCAAAACGCTTGATGTCCATCGGGCAACGGTATGCGGAATCGACGGGCCGGGGAGTGGTTTTTGCCGGAACTCAACTTCGCTGGGCCGCGAGCGCCACCGCGGTGGCCACGGCCTCCAGCAACCGGCCGAGTTGCTCGGCGTCCCCGACGTTGCGGTCGCCGGCGGCCAGCCGGGTGAAGACACCGGCGATGAACGTGGTGACGGCGGTGGTCTGCGCGTCCAGCAGCGCCGGGTCGCGGGTGTCGGGCCGCAGGTGCGCGATGGCGTCACGGGCCATGCCGTTGATCCGCGCGACGAACACCTGCGACGTCTCGGCCAGACCGGGATCGCGGGCGGCCCCGAGCAGCAGTTCGTGGCGCGCCCTGTTGAGCATCAACCCGTCCCCGCTGGCCTGAATCATGGTGAGCCGCGCCAAATGAGCGAACGGCGACAGCGGATCGACCGGCTCGTCGATCACCGACTGCAGGTTCGCCACATCGATCTCCGCGACGCGCTTGCCGACGCCGCGCAGCAGGGCGGCGCGGGTGCGGTAGTAGTACGACGTGGTGCCCTCGGGGACGCCGGCGACGCGGTCCACCTGACCGTGCGTCAGCCCGCGCGAGCCGTGCTCGGCCAGCACCCGGATGGCGGCATCGCACAGGTCGCGACGGCGTGCGTCGCCGTTGCGTCTGCGCGATCTGTCGGTGGCCATCTCCATCCTCAGCGCAGCACCGTGCCGCCGTCGATGTTGACGACCTGACCGTTGATCCATTCACCCTCGTCGGACAGCAGGAACGCGACCAACGCGGCGACGTCGCCCGGCTCGCCGACGCGGGGGCCGCGGATGCGCTTGAGTGCGGCGGCCTGTAGGTCCGGCCATTGCGGCACCGCACGGATGGTCTCGGTTGCCGTGAACCCGGGCGCGACCGCGTTGCACCGGATGTTGTCCTTGCCCCACCGCGACGCGACGTGGCGGGTGAGCGCGCCGATCCCGGCCTTCGCGGTGGCATAGGCCGGGCGCGCGGGCTCGCCCTGGAACGCCGCCGCCGAGGACATGTTGACGATCGCCCCGCCGCCGCGCTTGAGCATTTCCGGGATCGCGCATTTCATGGCCGCCACATACCCGCGCAGGCTCACCGCCATCACCCGGTCCCACACGGCGAAGTCGATGTCGACGACGTCGGTGTCGGCGCGGATGGTGCCCATGTCGGCGCCCACGTTGAACAGCAGATCCACTCCGCCGTAAGTCGTTGCCGCGGAATCGATCAGGCCGGCGACCGACGCCGGGTCGGCCAGGTCGAACGCCACGGAGGTCGCCGCCCCGCCGGCGGCGGCGATGCGCGCGGCCGTGCGCTGCGCGGCGTCGACGGCGACGTCACCGATCACCACCCGGCAACCCTCCTCGCCCAGCCGGGCGGCCGTGGCCGCACCGAGGCCGGTGGCACCGCCGACGACGACGGCCACCTTGTCGGCCAGCCCGCGCAATGCCATGAGCGCCTCCTTCCCGAGACGAGGTTATTGACTTTACCTCTAGAACTGTAGAGGATCGCCAGTCATGGCAGGGATTCATCGCGAGCGCCCCGGGGCGAGCGACCTTTCGGCGGCGACGGACACCCCCGCGCAGGCCCTGGGCGACGGCGTCTGGATGTCGCCGGGCGTCTCCAATTCGTATGCGGTGGCCACCGACGACGGACGGGTCATCGTCAACGGCGGGCTGGTCTTCGAAGGACCGTTGCACCGCAACGCCTTTGCCGACGTGGCCGGCCCGACCCGGGCGATCGTCGTCACCCAGGGCCACGCCGACCACTGGGGCGGGGTGAACACGCTGCGCGACGCGGACACCCAAGTGGTGATGCATCGCAACTACCGGTACTGGCGCGACGACAACACGCTGCTGATGGGTTACCGCATGCCCAAGACGTCGTTCGCCTTCGGAAAGTTCTCCGACGCGGTGCTCGAGCACTTCAAGACCATCGACCCCGCCACCATCGACTTCTCGTTTCCCGAGCCGACCACCACCTTCGACCAGCGTCACACCCTCACGGTCGGCGGGCGCACGTTCGAACTGGCGTGGACGCCCGGCGGCGAGACCACCGACGCGCTGGTGGTGTGGCTGCCCGAGGATCGAATCCTGTTCACCGGCAACCTGTTCGGGCCGCTGTTCGGTCATGTGCCGAACCTGATGACCATCCGCGGCGACCGGTACCGCGACCCGATCCTCTACATCGAATCGCTGAACACCGTGCTGGACTACGGGCCGCGGCGGCTGATCACCGGCCACTTCGACCCCATCGAGGGCGCCGATCGCATCGCCGAGGAGGTCACCGCGATGCGGGACGGGATGCAGGCCGTGCACGACCGCACCGCCGAGCTGATGAACTCCGGCGCCGACATTCACACCGCGATGCGCGAGGTCAAGGTCCCCGAGCACCTCGACATCGGCGAAGGCTACGGCAAGACCTCTTGGAACGTGCGGGCGATCTGGGAGATGTACACCGGATGGTTCCGGCACCGCTCGACCACCGAACTATACGGCGTGCCAGCGGATTCGGTGGCCGCCGACGTGGTCAGCGCCGCCGGCGCCGACGTGCTCGTGGACGCGGCGCGGGCTCACCTGACCGCCGGACGGCCGGTGCAGGCCATCCACCTCACCGACCTGATCCTGGCCGCCCAGCCGCTGCATGCCGGTGCGCGGGCGGCTGCCGCCGACGCCCACGAGGCGCTGCTGGCCGGCACCGACAACTTCTGGGAAAAGGCCTGGCTCACCAAGTCGATCAACGAATTGAGGACGACCGAATGAACACCGTCAACTTCGATTTCACCGGCGCCCACGTGCTGGTGACCGGTGGCACCAGTGGCATCGGCAACGCGATCGCCGCCGCGTTCGCCGACGCCGGGGCCGCCGTCACCGTGACCGGGACCCGCGGGTCGGCCGCGGAGTATCCCGAGACGGAGCTGAGCGCATTCACCTACCGTCAGTGCCAGATCCAGGATCCGAAATCCGTTGACGCGCTCGCTGATTCGCTGGGCGACCTGGACATCCTGGTCAACAACGCGGGCGGCCCCTATCCCGCGGGCGACGAATACGATCCGGACGGGTACGTCGCGTCGGTGACGCAGAACATGTTGGGCCCGATGCGGCTGACCATGCGCTGTCATGAGCGCCTCAAGTCCAGCCAGGCCCCCGGCGGCGCGAGCGTCGTCAGCGTCGTCTCGATGTCCGCGTTCCGCTCGGCGGTCTTCGTTCCGGGCTACGCCTCGTCGAAGATGGGCCTGATCGCCCTGACGATGAACCTGTCGCGCCGATGGGCCAATGACGGCATCCGGGTCAACGCCATCGCGCCCGGGCTCATCGACACCCGAATGACCCACCCCGCCATGGGGATTCCCGAGGTGATGGACGTCGAGATCGGCTTCCACACCCCGCTGGGCAGGCCCGGCACGCCCCAGGACTGCGCGGGTGCGGCGCTGTTCTTGTGTACCGATGCCGCCTCCTACATCACCGGCAGCACCATCGCCGTCGACGGCGGATACCTGACGGTCTAGAGCCATGAGCGACTTCGACAACCTCGCGACCGCCGACGACGTCTTCAAGCTGGCGGCGGGGCGCACCGGCCTCACCGAAATCGACTCGGACTCATGGCGCGCGGGACTGCAGCTCATCCTCGACGAGGTCAACACCTCGCCGGTGTTCACCCCGTTCGGGCGCGAACGGGTGCTCGACGACGCCACCAACGCGCTGGGGCGGCGCATGCAGGTGCACGGCTACATCCAGGCGCACCCCGAAGTGCTGGACGCGCCCGTCGAGCGGCCCCTGATCGTGCTCGGCATGCCCCGCACCGGAACCACGGTCATCAGCTACCTGCTCGACCAGGACCCGGCCCGGCGATCGCTGTTGCACTGGCAGTGCGTGGATCCCATACCACCCGCCGGCGTCGACACGCTGCGCACCGATCCGCGCTGCCTGGCCCTGCTGGAGGAGCAGCGCAAGATCCTCGAACTGGTGACACAGGCGAAAATGCCGCTGCCGCACTGGGAAGACGCCGACGGCCCGACCGAGGACATGTTCATCCACAACCAGGATTTCAAGGGCCTGTCCTGGGACTCGTTCCTGCCGACGGGCCGCTACGCGCGCTGGCTGTTCGACGAGGCCGACATGAGCAGCACCTACGAATACCAGAAGCGCTACCTGCAGGTGCTGCAGTCCACCGCGCCGGGCAACTGGAGCCTGAAGATGCCGTCGCACTCGGTGCACATCGAGGCGCTGCTGAAGGTGTTTCCCGACGCCCGGCTGATCTGGGCGCACCGCGATCCGTACAAGGCGACCGGGTCGCTGTGCAACCTGTGGCGGTTGCCGCAGAGCCTGGTGATGAACACCGAGCTGCTGGACCAGACCGAGATGGGCCGGCTCGCGATGTGGCAGATGCGCTACCACGTCGACCGCCCGCTGCGGGCGCGCGACCGCATCGGCGACGAGCGGTTCTTCCACATGTACTACCACGAGATGATGCGCGACCCGATGGACGTGATGCGGCGCATCTACGAGTGGGCCGATGAACCCCTGACCGCCGAAACCGAAGCCCGCATGCGCAATTGGCTCGCCGCGCACCCGCAGGATCGATTCGCGCTCAACGCCTATCGCCTCGATGACTACGGGTTGAGCGTCGAAGCGCTGGCGCCGGTCTTCGCCGAGTATCTCGACACCTTCGACATCGAGCTGGAGGGCACACCGTGAAAGCATCCGTGGTCACCGGACCGGGCAAAGCGGAGGTCCTCGACACCGAACGGCCCACCGTCGGGCCCCGCGACGTCCTGGTGCGGATGCGCGCCTGCGGCATCTGCGGTTCGGACGCGTTCTACATCACCATCGGCGGCATCCCGCCGCGCCAGGGGCACACCCCGCTCGGGCACGAGCCGGCCGGTGAGGTCGTCGAGGTCGGTGCGCAGGTGAGTGGGCTTACCGTCGGCGATCACGTCGTCATCAACCCGATGGCCGCGCCCAGCGGCATCATCGGCAACGGCGGGGCCAGCGGGGCACTCGCCGACTACCTGTTGATCGAAAACGCGGTTCGCGGAACGAGTCTCGAGGTGATCCCGGATCACATCCCGTGGGAGGTGGCCGCGCTCAACGAACCCATGGCCGTCGCGCGCCACGGCGCCAACCGCTGCCGGCCCAAACCGACGGACAAGGTCGTCGTGTTCGGGGCCGGGCCCATCGGGCTGGGCGCCGTGCTTGCCTTCAAATCCCTTGGCGTCTACCACGTCGTCGTTGTGGACCTGATCCCCGGGCGGCTGGACAAGGCGCTGCGGATCGGCGCCGACGCCGTCATCAACTCGGCCGACGAGGACGTGGTGGCGCGCCTGATCGAACTGCACGGCGAGGGCGAATCGATGTTTCCAGGCAAGGCCGGGACCGACATCTACCTCGACGCCGCCGGTGTGCCCGCCGTCGTCAACACCGCGCTGGCCGCCGCACAGCGGGGCGCGACGCTGGGAATCGTTGGCGTGCACAAGGAACCGGTACCCGTCGAGTTCGTCAACGTGATGAGCAACGAGATCACCATCCTCGGCTCCATGGGCTACCCCGACGAGATCTTCGAGGTGACCAAGGATCTCGTCGCGAACTGGGAGAAATACGCGCTGATCGTCAGCCACACCATCCCGTTCGACAACGTCGGCGAGGCGCTCGAACTGGCGCACACCCCGGGGGCCGCGGACAAGGTCGTCGTCACGTTCGGCTGATGTCGGCGGTGACCGCGCCGGTGAGGGCGGATCAGGTCCTGCGGCGCCACCGCGACCTCCCAGCCCCGACGGCCGGCACTGCAGAACAGCCGCTCCCAGCGCAGCGCGCTGGAGTCCACGACCGTCGGCAGCCGCCGGCGCTGGCCGAACGGCGAGACCGCACCGACGACGTAACCGGTGCTCCGCTCGGCGACCGCAGCCTCGGCCATGGCCGCCTTGGCGACCCCCAGCGCCGCGGCGGCCGCCTTCAGCGACAGGCGCGCGGTCGCGGGCACGATCGCGACCGCCAATCCGTTCGGCACCGTGATGACGAGGGTCTTGTAGATCTGACCCGGTTCGATGCCGGCCGCCGCGGTGAGCGCTTCGACCGCCTCGGCACCGAACGACTGCGCCCGCGGATCGTGATCGAAGGTCAGAACCTGGTGCGCCACACCGGCTTTCACCAAAGCGGCGATGCCCGGTGTGGCGGCCACCGTAATGCCTCAGGGCTGCTAGGGGCCGGTGTATCCCGGCGGGTTGACGCCATCCACCCAGAAGTCGACGCCCAGCTTCGAGCCAGGGATGCAGTCGTAGACCGAAAGGTCGGTGACGCCGGAATCCACCAGCACGTCCTCGCACAACAGCATGTTGCCGGTGAACTCCTTGGACGGCTTGTTGAGGACGACGTAGGCCGCGTCGGAGTAGATCTCGGGCTTGCGGGCGCGTCCCATCGCCTCGTCGCCGCCCAGCAGGTTCTGCACCGCGGCGGTGGCCACCAGCGTGCGCGGCCACAGCGTGTTCGAGGCGATGCCCTCCTCGCGCATCTCCTGCGCGATGCCCAACGCGCACAGCGTCATACCGAACTTGGCCATCATGTACGCCGTCGGCTTCAGCCACTCCTGGCCCAGCAGCACCGGCGGCGACAGCGTCAGGATGTGCGGGTTCTCCCGGCCTTTCAGGTGAGGGATACACGCCTGGGAAACGGCGTAGGTGCCGCGCACCTGGATGCCGTTCATCAGGTCGAACCGCTTCATCGGCACCTCGGTGATGGATCCCAGGTTGATCGCCGACGCATTGTTGACGCAGATGTCGATGCCGCCGAACTGCTCGACGGTCTTGGCCACGGCCGCCTCCACCGACTCCGGGTCGCGGACGTCCCCGACGATCGGCAGGGCCTGTCCGCCGGCTTCCTCGAGCTCCTTGGCCGCGGTGAACACCGTTCCCGGCAGCTTCGGGTGCGGCTCGGCGGTCTTGGCGATCAGCGCGATGTTGGCACCGTCCTGTGCCGCACGCTTGGCGATGGCCAGGCCGATACCGCGGCTGGCGCCGGAGATGAACATGGTCTTGCCGTTCAGGGACATGGCGTCACACTAACGCCACGCCCGAATCGGCCGGATCGGGGTCCGATCGGCTCGGCCGGCACCGCCACCGGCCCGATCGCGCTGCGGAAATAGCGGGGTCGCGCACGCTGTTGATCCAATCGGTCTCACATGCGGTGCAGCGGACCCGGACGGACGGTGTCGGGGTCAGCCTTTAGATTGGGAGGAGCAGCGTGGTGTCAACGGCGACGAGCCTGTTAGGCGAGGAGCTGTTGGCTGGCTTCCTTGCGAGTCCGGTGGCGCCTTCGGTGGCCTCCGGTGACACCGCCGCAGAAGGGACCGGGTTTATCGACATGGCCGACTCTGACGATGGCCGCGATGGCGTGACGGGGCCCGAGATTCCCGAGCCCCCAGCGCACGAAGAGACGGACGCGGAATTAACGGCGCGATTCGAACGCGACGCGATTCCCCTGCTCGACCAGCTGTACGGCGGCGCGTTGCGCATGACGCGCAATCCCGCCGACGCCGAGGACCTGCTGCAAGAGACCATGGTGAAGGCCTATGCGGGCTTCCGCTCGTTTCGGGCCGGCACCAATCTCAAGGCGTGGCTGTACCGGATCTTGACCAACACCTATATCAACAGCTACCGCAAGAAGCAGCGCCAGCCCGCGGAGTATCCGACCGAGGAGATCACCGACTGGCAGCTGGCCTCCAACGCCGAGCACTCGTCGACCGGGCTGCGCTCGGCCGAGGTCGAGGCCCTCGAGGCGCTGCCTGACTCGGAGATCAAAGAGGCGCTGGCGGCATTGCCGGAGGAATTCCGGATGGCGGTCTATTACGCCGACGTCGAAGGTTTCCCGTACAAGGAAATCGCCGAGATCATGGATACGCCCATTGGAACGGTAATGTCACGGCTGCACCGCGGCCGACGGCAGCTGCGCGGCCTATTGGCCGACGTCGCCAAGGAGCGGGGCTTCAACCGCGGTCAGCAGACGCACGAGGAGGTGTCGTCATGAGCGAGTTCTCCGGCCAGGGCGGTGCTTCGCCCGACGCCTGCCCCAACGACGAGTCCCATGGCAGCGTCGGCTGCGCGGAGGTGATCCGCCAGGTCTGGCTGCTGCTCGACGGTGAATGCGGCCCGGACACCCGCGAGCAGTTACGCAAGCACCTCGAGGCGTGCCCCGGCTGCTTCAAGCACTACGGGCTCGAAGAGCGGATCAAGGCGTTGATCGCCACCAAGTGCAGGGGCGAGAAGGCCCCCGAGGGATTGCGTGAGCGGTTACGGCTCGAGATCCGCCGCACCACGATCATCCGGGGTTCGCAGTAGCGTCCATTTAGGCGTTGGGCCGCTTGCCGTGGTTGGCCTTGCTGTGCTTGCGGTCGCGCTTCTTCCGGCCACGTTTGGCCATGATGGAAAACCTCCGTGATTGCTTGTCAAACCAGGCGCCCGGCGCCCGTTGGCTTGTCGACCATTCTCTCATGGAACGTCCTGTGCAGTGTCTTCGCCCTCGTCGGGGCCTGTCGGGGGGCCGTGTGCCGCGGTCCCGACGGGTCCTGTGGTTCGATGTATCCGAGCCTGATGGGCCCGAGAGAACCGTGATGAACCAGCAGCCAGCCTGCGCGAAGGCCGAGACGAGTGGGGTGAAGATGGCGGAGGATGTGCGCGCCGAGATCGTGGCCAGCGTGCTCGAAGTCGTTGTCAACGAGGGTGACCAGATCGGCAAAGGCGACGTCGTGGTGCTGCTGGAGTCGATGAAGATGGAGATCCCCGTCCTGGCCGAGGTCGGCGGCACTGTCAGCAAGGTCAGCGTGTCGGTGGGCGACGTCATTCAGGCGGGCGACCTCATCGCGGTCATCAGCTAGCCGTCCGGCCCCTTCGATCAGCCGCCGGGGAACGACCCGGGGAGTAAGCAATGTCAACTCTCGGTGATCTGCTCGCCGAACACACGATGCTGCCGGGCAACGCGGTGGACCATCTGCACGCCGTGGTCGGGGAGTGGCAGCTGCTGGCCGATTTGTCCTTCGCCGACTACCTGATGTGGGTGCGGCGCGACGATGGCGTGCTGGTGTGTGTGGCGCAGTGCCGACCGAACACCGCACCCACGGCGCTACTGACGGATGCGGTGGGCACCGCCGTGGCCTCCGACCGGCTGGCGCTGGTGGCCGAGACCTTCGCGTCGGGCACCGCGAAGCGGAATGACGCTGCGGGACAGGAAGATTCGTGGCTGCCGGGCACCCATGTCGAGGCGTCGCCGGTGCGCTACGGCGGCAAGGTGGTGGCGGTGCTGACCCACCATCAGACCGCGCTGGCCGCCGACCGTGCGTCGGGTCAGCTGGAGATCGCCTACCGCGAGTGCGCGACCGATCTGGTCCACATGCTCGCCGAGGGGACCTTCCCCGATGTCGGGGACGTGGTGATGTCGCGCTCGACCCCGCGGGCCGGCGACGGCTTCATCCGCCTCGACGTGCACGGCGTCGTTGCCTACGCCAGCCCCAACGCGCTGTCGGCGTATCACCGAATGGGCCTGACCACCGAGCTGGAGGGGCACAACCTCATCGAGGTCACCCGCCCGCTGATCTCCGACCCGTTCGAGGCGCAGGAGGTGGCCGAGCACGTGCGCGATCTGGTCGCCGGCGGGCGCAGCATGCGCATGGAGGTCGACGCCGGGGGAGCCACCGTGCTGCTGCGCACGCTGCCGTTGATGGTCGACGGGGCCAGCGCCGGCGCGGCGGTGCTGATCCGCGACGTCACCGAGGTCAAGCGCCGCGACCGGGCCCTGATCTCCAAGGACGCCACCATCCGGGAAATCCACCACCGGGTGAAGAACAACCTGCAGACCGTGGCGGCGCTGTTGCGTCTGCAGGCCCGCCGGACGGTCAACGCCGAGGGGCGCGAGGCCCTGATCGAGTCGGTGCGCCGGGTGTCGTCCATCGCCTTGGTGCACGACGCGCTGTCGATGTCGGTGGACGAGCAGGTCAACCTCGACGAGGTGATCGACCGGATCCTGCCGATCATGAACGACGTTGCCTCCGTGGACCGGCCGATCCGCATCAACCGGGTCGGCGACCTGGGCGTGCTGGACTCCGACCGGGCCACCGCGCTGATCATGGTGATCACCGAACTCGTGCAGAACGCGATAGAACACGCCTTCGACCCGGCGGTCGAGGAGGGCTCGGTGACGATCCGCGCCGAGCGCTCGGCGCGCTGGCTCGACGTGGTGGTGCACGACGACGGTCGCGGGCTGCCGGAGGGATTCAGCCTGGAGACCTCCGACAGCCTGGGGCTGCAGATCGTGCGAACCCTGGTGTCGGCCGAGCTGGACGGCACCCTGGGCATGCGTCAGGCGCCCGCCCGTGGCACCGATGTGGTGCTGCGCGTGCCGATCGGCCGGCGCACCCGTTTGCTGTTGTAGGCGCGCGGCGCACCCGCACGCAAAGGTGCGGCCCCGACTTTCGTCGAGGCCGCACGGTTTGCGTTATCTGGGTTAAACCCCGCTGCGGGCCTTGGTCCGGGCGTTGCGACGCTTCAGTGCGCGCCGCTCGTCTTCGCTCATGCCGCCCCAGACGCCCGAGTCCTGGCCCGTGTTCAGGGCCCAACCGAGGCACTCTGTGGTCACCGGGCACCGATTACAGACCAGTTTCGCGTCAGCGATCTGCGCGAGCGCCGGGCCGCTGTTCCCTACCGGGAAGAACAGCTCCGGGTCTTCGTCACGACAGACCGCCTTGTGGCGCCAATCCATACGTCTTTACTCCTCACTGAGTGCGCAGCAAGGCGCACGGCCATTTTCTTCGGCTGTTTAACGCGTGCAGAAGAAAAGGAGTCCGGACTCCTGCGTAAATTTCTGCATGCAACCTTTTGATCGTTTCACAGGCTCAACAGATGTCAATAGTGTGAGTTCGCTCGTGGGCTATCTCACTTTGATCAACTCGTAGCCAAGCCCTTACTCCGTTGTACTACACTCCATGGGCCACTTGACCGGTAATTTTCCCCACACCCGGGTCGCTGCATCGCATTACCGCAGCTCAGTGCCGTTTCTGTTGCGGAGGGGCGACCACGGCCAGCGCGTCCGGGACGGCTTTGAACGTCATGGTTTCGCGCACGCCGAGGTAATCGCCGTCGAACTGGCACGCGACCGCGCCCCCGGTCGAGGTAACTCGCACGCTCGGCAGGTCGTCCTCGGTGATGAGGTGCTTGAAGTTGAATGCGGGCCGTTTGGCGAACATCTGCCGCACGATTCGCAGGGTCGGGATCGGCTTCATGGTGGTAGGGGCGAACACCCCCAGGCCCGACTCGAAGCTGCAGCCGGGGTTGGTCCACACCGGCCGTTCGTTGGCGAACGTCCACGGGCTCGAGTTCGACACGAAGGCGAAGCTCACCCCGGTGATGGGTTCGCGGCCGGGAAGTTCGAGCGTCAGCATCGGGTCGCGGCGGGTGTAGGCCCAGACGGCGGGCACCGCGGCGCGGATGTAGCGCCATGCCGAAACTTTGCCGCCCTTGTTCCGCTCGGCCTCGACCGCGGCCACCACCTCGGCGTCGACGCCCATGCCGGTGTTGAACACCGCCCAGCGCTCGCCGCAGTCGATCAGGCCGATCCGCCGCCAGATGGCGCGCCGCTGGTAGTCGTCGAGCAGCTGGATCAGCTGGTTGGTGGCCGCGACCGGATCCGTGGAGATGCCCAGGGACCGCGCCAGCACATTGGCCGACCCGCCGGGAACCACGGCGACCGCGGGCACCGGTCCGCCGGGCAGCGGCCCGGGCGGGCCCAGCAGGCCGTTGACCACCCCGCTCACGGTGCCGTCGCCGCCGTGCACGACCACCAGGTCGGCACCGTCGGCCACGGCCTTCTGCGCGAGTTCGGTGCCGTGACCCCGATGGTTGGTGTGCTCGACGCTGAGCTGCAGGCGGCTTTTCAGCGCGTGGGCCAGCAGATCGCGCGCGGCCGGAGTGGTGGAAGTTGCTGTGGGATTGACGATCAGCACGGCCCGCATGAAGCACGAGCTTAGGCGGGCCGCCTAAGGCCACGCTGTGGGGGAACGGGCGGCCGCCCTGACTACGCTGACGCTGTGACGCCGCCAGCCACCCCGACCGCCGTTCGCCGCGCGGGCCTGATCGTTGTGCTGCAGGGGGTTGCGGCGCTGATCGTGGCGGTGGTGTTGGTGGTTCGCGGGATCGCCGGAGCCGATCAGCAGGTGGTCAACGGCCTGGCGACGGCGGGCTGGTTCGTCCTGGTCGGTGCCGCCGTGATCGCCGCGGGGCGCGCGCTGA
>NZ_LZKY01000099.1:0-8868 GCF_001673055.1 Mycobacterium sp. 1245801.1 | reverse complement strand
TCGCCCTGGGTGTCGGGCCGTCGCACCACTGGATCGTCCGCGACATGCTCGGCCTGCCGTACGAGAAGCCGGCCGCCGGCCACCGCGTGCGTCGAGAGCGCCTGGCGGGCAAGGGCGATGGGGTGCTGGGCCTGCAGCGGCACCACGGCGGTGCCCAGCTCGATGCGTGAGCTGTGGGCGGCCATCAGCGACACCATGGTCAGGCAGTCGAAGTCGTTGGGTACCTGCGGCATCCACGCCGTGTCCAGGCCCGCGGATTCGGCCCATTCGATGTCGGAGACCAGCCTGTCCACCTTGCGGGCCATATCGCCACGCTCGGCGCCGATCATTACTCCGACGCGCACGGTTCCTCCAGGGCTGGCTCGTTTGAGTCGATGTCCGCCGTGTCGGTCAGTTTGCGGATCTCGCGCACCAGGTTCTCCAGGGGTGTCCCGGTGGGGAATACCGCTGCCGCACCGGCCGATAGCAGCTTGGGTACGTCCGCGTGCGGGATCGTCCCGCCGACGACGACGGCGATGTCGGCCGCATCGGCGGCGCGCAGCGCTTCGATGGTCCGGGCGGTCAGCGCCAGGTGCGCACCCGACAGGATGCTCAGGCCGACGACGGCGACGTCCTCCTGGACGGCGATGGACGCGATGTCTTCGATGCGCTGCCGGATGCCGGTGTAGATGACCTCGAAACCGGCGTCACGCAGGGTGCGGGCGACGATCTTGGCGCCGCGGTCGTGCCCGTCCAGGCCGGGTTTGGCGACGAGAATGCGGGCCGTCATCTAAAACACCACCGGTTGCTGGAATTCGCCCCAGACCGCCTTGAGCGCGGACACCATTTCCCCGACCGTGCAGTACGCGTTGGCGCAATCGATCAGCTTGTGCATCAGGTTGTCGTCTCCCTCGGCCGACCGCGACAGCGCGGCCAACGTGGATTCCACTGCGGCCGAATCCCTTTCGGCCTTGACCTTGGACAGCCGCTTGAGTTGCAGGTCGCGGCCCTCCGCGTCGAGTTCGTAGGTGACCACGTCGTGCTCGGGCTCCTCGGTCACGAACCGGTTGACCCCGACGACCGGCCGGGTGCCGGCTTCAACGTCCTGGTGCAGCTTGAACGCCTCGTCGGCGATCAGGCCCTGCAGGTAACCGTCCTCGATGGCCTGGACCATCCCGCCGTGCCGCTCGAGGTCGGACATGATCTCGATGATGCGCTCCTCGGTGGCATCGGTCAGCGCCTCGACGAAGTAGGAGCCGCCGAGCGGGTCGGCGACGCTGGCCACCCCGGTCTCGTGCGCCAGGATCTGCTGGGTGCGCAGCGCCAGGGTCGTGGTTTCCTCGGTGGGTAGTGCGAACGGTTCGTCCCAGGCCGCGGTGAACATCGACTGGACACCGCCCAGCACCGCGGCCATCGCCTCGTAGGCGACCCGGACGATGTTGTTGTGGGCCTGCGGCGCGTACAGCGAGGCGCCGCCGCAGACGCAACCGAAGCGGAACATCGCCGCCTTGGCCGTTTTCGCCCCGTAGCGCTCCTGCACGATCGTCGCCCAACGTCGCCGCCCCGCACGGTATTTGGCGATCTCCTCGAAGAAGTCGCCGTGGGTGTAGAAGAAGAACGAGATCTGCGGCGCGAACTGGTCGATCGTCATGCGGCCGCGCTCGACCACGGTGTCGCAATAGGTCACCCCGTCGGCCAGGGTGAACGCCATCTCCTGCACCGCGTTGGCCCCGGCATCGCGGAAATGCGCCCCCGCCACCGAAATCGCGTTGAACCGCGGAACTTCGGCCGCGCAGAACTCGATGGTGTCGGCGATCAGCCGCAGGGACGGCTCCGGCGGCCAGATCCAGGTACCGCGCGAGGCGTACTCCTTGAGGATGTCGTTCTGGATGGTGCCGGTGAGCTTGGCCCGCGGGATTCCCTTCTTCTCGGCGGCGGCGACGTAGAACGCCAGCAGGATCGCCGCGGTTCCGTTGATCGTCATGCTCGTGCTGAGCTTGTCCAGCGGGATGCCGTCGAACAGGATCTCGAAGTCGGCCAGGGTGTCCACCGCGACGCCGACGCGGCCGACCTCCTCGCCGAACTCCGGGTCGTCGGAGTCGTACCCGCACTGGGTGGGCAGGTCGAGCGCCACCGACAGCCCCGTCCCGCCCTGCTCCAGCAGGTAGCGGTAGCGGCGGTTGGATTCCTCGGCGGTGCCGAAGCCGGAGTACTGCCGGAAGGTCCAGAGCTTGCCGCGGTAGCCGGACGCGAAGTTACCCCGGGTGAAGGGGAACTCCCCCGGCTGCGGAGGCTCCGCGTGCACGTCCCCCGGCCCGTAGACGGGCTGCAGCGGGATACCAGACGGAGTGTGGGCCGTATTATCCATCGGTGAATAACGTACTTGCAAAAAAAGAGAATGCCAATACCATACGGTTGACCAGGTAAAAGGAGACTCCATGCCCAACGGTTCGCTCGTCGATCGCACCGTCGTCATCTCCGGCGGCAGCCGCGGAATCGGGCTGGCGATCGGAATCGGTGCGGCCCGGCAGGGCGCCAACGTGGTGCTGCTCGCCAAGACCGACACCCCGCATCCCCGCCTGCCCGGCACCGTTCACACGGCAGCCGCCGAGGTCGAGGCCGCCGGCGGCAAGGCGCTGGCCGTCGTCGGCGACGTCCGCCGCGAAGAGGACGTGCAGCGGGTGGTGGATGCGGCGGTGCAGCGCTTCGGCGGCGTCGACGTCTGTGTCAACAACGCCAGCGCCATCGCGGTGGAACCGACCGCCACGTTGCCGGCCAAGAAGTACGACCTGATGCAGGAGATCAACCTGCGGGGCACCTTCCTGCTGACCAAGGCGTGCGTGCCACATCTGGAGAAATCGGCCAACCCGCACGTGCTGACCATCTCGCCGCCGGTGAACATGAACCCGCGCTGGCTGGGAGCCCACCCCGCTTACACGCTGTCCAAGTACGGGATGACGCTGCTGTCGCTGGGCTGGGCTGCGGAATTCGCCGACGCCGGGATCGGCGTGAATTGCCTTTGGCCGCAGACCTATATCGCGACCGCCGCGGTGGCGAATATGGCCGACGGAGACAAGCTGGCCGAGTCGTCGCGCAGCCCGGAGATCATGGCCGACGCGGCCGTCGAGATCGTCTCACGCCCCAGCCGGGAGGCCACCGGCAACTGCTACATCGACGCCGATGTTCTGCACTCCGCCGGAGTCGCGGACCTGTCCCGCTACGGCGGCGGCGACCAACCGATTCCGGACCTGTTCCTCGACTGAGTCCTACGCGCGGCAAAGGATTTCGCCGTGCGGTATGGCGATCCAACCGTCCTGGGCGGCGGCCCATTCACGCCACGCGGCGGAGATCTCTTCGAGCTGCGCACCGGTGGCCAGCTCGAGGCGTACCAGGTCGCGGGCCACGGTGGAGTGCAGGATTCGGTCGGCCCACATTTCGCCCCACCAGTCGCGAGTCGCGGGCGTGGCATAGCACCACAGGCTGCCGGTGGGCGTGATGTCGGTAAATCCCGCCTGCTGCGCCCACGACAGCAAACGCCGCCCTGCGTCCGGTTCGCCACGGTTGGCGCGCGCGACGCGCTGGTAGAGGTCGCGCCACAGGTCGAGCGCCGGCAGCTCGGGATACCAGACGAAACCCGAGTAGTCGGCATCCCGGGCCGCCACGATGCCGCCCGGCGCGCACACCCGTCGCATCTCTCGCAGCGCCGCCACCGGATCGGCCACGTGCTGCAGCACCTGATGCGCGTGCACGACATCGAAAGTGCCGTCGGCAAATTCGAGCTTGTGCACGTCGGCGGTCCCGAACGAGACGTTGGACAGCTTCCGTTGCTCGACCTCGGCGCGGGCCACGCCGAGCACATCGGGGACCTGATCGACGGCAATGACCGGACCGGGCGCGACCCGCGCGGCCAGGTCGGCGGTGATGGTACCGGGCCCGCAACCAACGTCGAGCACCGACAGCCCCGGTTTCAGGTGCGCCAGCAGGTAGGCCGCGGAGTCCTCGGCGGTGCGTCGCTGGTGGGAGCGCAGCACCGACTCGTGGTGTCCGTGCGTGTAGGCCGCTCGGTGTTCGTCGTCCATGGTGGCCTTCCTTGCCTGCGTGGCTCGCCTGGAAGACTACGCGTACCGCCCATAATATGGTATTTCTGTCTCATCTATTGAGACAGATCAGTCGACGGGCACGTCGAGAATCGGTTGGTCGACACCGGCGCCCGGGCCGTCGAAATGCCACCACTCCCCCGAATACACCTTCAACCCGCCGTAGTTCATCGCGTTCCGTAGCGCGGCTCGGTTCGCCACCGCGTCGGCACTGATGCCTTGGGTATTGAAAGCGGTTGCCCGAGAGGTGAAGTCGTCGAAGTCGGTGCCCATGTCGGCCAGGCAGAGCCCGCCGGCATGCAGCCCGGACGAGCACGGCTGCTGAGCCGTCGTGAACGTCACGTCCACCGAGCGCCCCGACTCGTGGCTGTGCGCGTACGGACCCGGGCGTGCCACCCACGCGGGGTTGGGAACCAGGTGGAACATCTTGACCTGAACCTCGTGCGGGCGATAGCAGTCCCAGAACACCAGCAGGTGGCCCTGCGGGCGCAGGGCGCCGGCCGCGGCGGCAAGGCCGGGCGCCATCGATTGGTGCACAAGGCATCTGGCGTCGGAGGGATACAGCTGCGTGTGGGTGAAATTGTTCGTCGTCGCGTAGCGCAGATCGAGGACCGCATCGGGAACGACGCTGCGGATGTCCACGAAACCGGCCGCTCGCGCGGCGTCGCCGACCGGCGGGATATCGGGATCGCCCGAGGCCGATGGCGTTAGTGCGGCGCCCACCCAGACCAGCGACACCGCAATGGTCGATCGCAGCACCCAGGTGAGACGCATGCGGTCATTATCCCGGTCGGCCGGCCCGGATCGGGTGAGGCGCCAGATGTCGTCGCTACCGGCGTCCAGACGTCAGAAAAGCAGTGGGCTGGTACGAAGGTATTCGCACCAGCCCACCGTGACGTATGTGAATTTCAGACGGCGCTGACTCCTACCGCCTGGGGTCCCTTGGCACCTTGCTCCACCTCGAACTGAACACGCTGGTTTTCGTCGAGTGAGCGATAGCCGTTGCCCTGGATCTCGGAGTAGTGGACGAAGAGATCCTTCGTGCCGTCGTCAGGGGTGATGAAGCCGAAGCCCTTTTCACCGTTGAACCATTTCACAGTTCCCTGTGTCATTTACTTACTTCTCTCATCAAATGCGGATGTACCAAACACACCCATGCCTGCCCAGGGTAGCACGAACCTGCGCCATTTCTAAACTAGTTGTGGCGCTTGCTATTTCATCTGCATATCGACCCCGAAGATGGCACCCCGCGACCGGCGGAAGCGGCGCCCAGGCCGCATTTCACCTGAACACGGCGTGTACTCGCCCGCTGCCTGTACAGTGGAGAGGAACCGCGTTCTTGCGGTCACCGCGAATCGCGAACGAACCACGAATGAGGTCGCCGTGCGATTCGATCGTCGTCCGACGCCAGTAACAGTGCGTATCGGCCGAACTTTTCATTCGGAAGGACAGCCCATGGACCAGTCGAACCTGTTTTCCCACCCCGAGGCACCGAAGCATGTCGCCTCGGGCGAAAGCTCCGCAAAACCGGTGGAGCACCCGACGTTTTCCGATCGGCCCGACACCGACGGCTCCACCACTCAACGTCGCTGATCGGCGGTGGGTGCGTGGACGTCAAGATGCTTTGGCGTACCTGCGGACCAATTCGCCTTCTCCGAACGTACTGGTCCGCTGTTGACCGTTGTCGTCTCGGCTGAAAAAAGTCCACTGCCCCGGACCACTCTGCGGAGCACTGATCATCTTGACCGTCAGCCGCAATTCGGTGGGGCGCCGCGTGCCGATAACGTCACCGACCCGGATCTGCGATGGGTGGATCTCGACCGCGTCGCACCAGTTCTCTATTGCCATGTAACCCATCCTCGCAGTTGCTACCAGCCTACCCGTCATCCCGCCCTACCGGGGTGGATGGCACACACTGTTTTTCATCCCTTGCACCGCAAGGGATTTCGTGCCAGCGGAAATGACAAAGTCCATCCGCCGGGCGAATTCCCCAGAGTTGGCCGGCCAAGGCCGTGTCGTGCTTGCGCGCTGGCGCCGATCACCCGATCGTCCGGGTGGGCCAAGGGTGGCGTAGCGTCGAAATCGAGCCGTTCGTTGTCAGCGGTGGTCTACCGCACGATCGCCGCGGGCGACACCCCACGGGCAATGTGATTCCTCCGTCGGTCTGCGTCCGTGGCCCGACGACGCCGAGCGCGAAGGAACCGCCCATGGGTTGTGCAAGCCCGGCCAGGACACGACACGATAATTTTGCGACCGTTGCGGCCCGCGGCGGCGCCGCGACCAGGTGCGCAATCTGCCGGCTGCGGTATCTCCGATGAGCTTCGCGGTCAGGACCCGGCGCCAATCCACTCCCATCCGGCTCTCGGTGGCTCGCGAACTCGGCCGGGATATCGACGGCGCGTGGTGGCCGCGCGCGGATCGCATAACCAATGAATTGCCCGAGCTCGTTGCGGTACTGACGCCTCTGCTCGGCGATGTCACCTCCATCAACGTGAACTGGTCATCGCTGCAGCGACCGCCCGATTTCAACTGGCCCGGGTGGGAAGGCAAACGCCAGCACGTGATGACGGTGCAGGGGGCGCACGCGTGCGCCAACCTGCTGATCGTCTCCTACGCCACGCACAGCGGGTTGGCCCTCATGGTGCTGCGGCGCGCGGCAAACCTGCCCGTGGAGGGTGCCGACCGCGCCAAGCCCGCGTTCATACTCGCGGACGCGATCCTGCGCGCCGCATTACAACAATGCGGACGTTCCTCCGGCTAGTAGGCGACACCCAGCGTCAGTCGGCCCGGGTGAACTCGATGTGCAGTTCCTTGAGCCCGCGCAGCAAGAACGTCGACTCGTAGAGGTACTGCCGGTTGGCGGGCAGCCCGTGCTTGGCCTCGCTGATCCTGAAGTCGCTGGTGCGGTCCAGGAGCCGGTTGATGGTGATCTGACCTTCCACCCGCGCAAGCGGTGCGCCAGCGCAGGTGTGGATACCGCGACCGAAGGCGATGTGCTCGCGGACGTTCTTCCGGTCAACCTGAAACTCGTTGGGATTCTCGAATTTTCGCGGATCACGGTTGGCCGCTCCCAGGCACAGCATGAGGACCGTGCCGGCCGGGATGTGCACCCCACCCAGGGTGGTGGTCTTGCGGGCCAGCCGGAAGTCGACCTTGGTCGGGCTCTGCATGCGCAACGCCTCTTCGATGAACGAGCCGATCAGGCTCCGATCCGCACGCAGCCGTGCCTGAAGCTCGGGCTGATCACCGAGCACCTGTACTGCCGCGCTCAGCAGCTTGGTCACGGTCTCCTGGCCGGCCGCGAACAGGAAGGTGGCCGGTCGCACCACCTCCAGTAGCGGCGGGGTCGAGCCGTCGGGATACGTGGCAGTCGCCAGGCCGGTCAGCACGTCTTCGCGGGGTCGTTCTCGCCGGTCGGCGATGTAGGCACTGAACAGGTCGTCGAGGTACTGCAGCGGGTTACTGCCCACGGGTTCGTGATCGAGCGCGCCCACCCTGGCGCCCGGCGCGTTACCTGCCCCGAGATTGCGGCGAATCTCGGCACGGTCCTCGTCGGGAACACCCAGCAGATCGGCGATCGCCAGCGTCGCGAACGGCTTGGCGTACTCGCCGAGGAACTCGCACTGGCCGTTGGCGATGAACTCGTCGAACTGCCGGTCGGCCAACTGCCAGATGTAGTCCTTGTTTTCCTGCAGCCGGCGCGGGGTGAGCAGCCGGCCGAGCAGGGAGCGCGCCTTCTCGTGCTCGGGAGGGTCCATGACGACCATGTGCTCGAAGATGGGGAATTCGTGGCGATGGGCTTCGATCTGCTCGCTGATGTCGTCGCCTTCCGGGGTGAACGGCAGCGGCGGGAACGGGCCGCCGATCGCGTTGACGGCGGAGAACGAGGCGACGTCTTTGAAGGCGGCCTGGACCTCCTCGTACCCGGTGACGGCCACGACCCCGTAGTGGGGCTCGCGGAACACCGGCCCCTGGCCACGCAGGTAGTCCCAGTAGGCATACGGATCTTGCGCGATGTCGGCGTCGGTGAAGTAATCGACGTCGGCGAGTTCAGTCATGATTTCAATTCCTTTTCCGGGCTAGAAAGCCGCGCGTCACGCGTCCTCTGCGACCAAGCTGATGGCCTGGCGCGGGCAGGCGGCCACGGCGGCTTCGACGCTGTGGCGCAACGCTTCACCGGGTTCCTCCTCGCAGGTTGCGACATCGTCGCCGAGGTCGAAAACCTCGGGGGCGATCTCCACACACAGGGCGTGCGCCTCACAGAGCCGGGAATCCACCCGGACACGCAGGTGTGCGGTCGTCATCGGCCGCTGCCTCCCGATTGACTCGTGCTTGCGATCATCCGAAACTGATCGATCGACCAAATTGTTAGGATGCGGTATGCCTACCACGGATCGACCAGGCCGGTCAAGCAAATCGGCCGCGCCCAACCCGGCGGCGAGTCGCCAAAACAGGAGGGGGGCCGACGCGGGGGCGCGCGGCAAGCTGATCGAGGCCACGGCCCGAATCATGCGCGAGGAGGGCTATGCCGCGGCGACGTCGCGGCGGGTGGCGGCGGAGGCCGGCGTCAAGCAGGCGCTGGTCTACTACTACTTCCCGACGATGGACGATCTGTTCGTCGAGGTGCTACGCGCCGGTGCCGAGACCGCACTGACGCGCATGCGGGCCCTGCTGACCGAGGACGACCCACTGCAAGCGCTGTGGGTGATGAACAGCGACTCCGCGGTCACCACGCTGAACGCAGAGTTCATGGCATTGGCCAACCACCGCAAGGCAATTGGCGCCGAACTCA
>NZ_LZKY01000098.1:0-519 GCF_001673055.1 Mycobacterium sp. 1245801.1 | reverse complement strand
CGTGGTGGTGCACCTCGACGTGGAAAAACCCACCGCGGCGCTGCATCTGGGTCCGCTGCTCTCCGATGCCGACCGCCGCTACCTCACTTGTGATGCCACCGGTGAGGTCTGGTTCGAACGCCGCGGCGAGGTCATCGGTGCCGGGCGGGCCACGCGGGTGATCAACCGGCGGCTGCGCCGCGCGCTCGAGTACCGCGACCGCACCTGCGCGGTACCCGGCTGCGGCGCCACCCGCGGCCTGCACGCCCACCACATCCGGCACTGGGAAGACGGCGGCCCCACCGAACTAGCCAACCTGGTGCTGCTATGCCCCTACCACCACCGGCTCCACCATCGCGGTGTCATCGCCATCACCGGGCCCGCACACGCACTCGTGGTCCGCGACGACGAAGGCCGAGTACTGAGCCCGGGATCGCTGGCGCGCCCACCCACGGGGCCCCCACCTGCGGTGGCGCCGTGTCCGGGACCGATCGGCGAACGCGCCGACTGGTGGTGGTACACACCCTTCCAACCCCACCC
>NZ_LZKY01000097.1:0-8022 GCF_001673055.1 Mycobacterium sp. 1245801.1 | reverse complement strand
TCTGGACGCCGACGAACACCCACAACGAGCCGTTGAGCAGGAAGGTCGCGATGTCCCAGAAGGCGAAGGACTGCAGCCTGGAGCGGGCCCGGATCACCAGCGGGCTGGCGTAGGCGAGGACCAGGGCTGACACCATCACCGCGACCACGCCGCTGCAGTCCAACGACTGAGCCAGCAGGAAGGCCGCGAACGGCGTCACCAGGCTCAAAGCCCCTTCCTCCTGCGGTGCGTCGATTCGTTTGCGCAGCAGCGTCACCGCGCCACCGACCAGCAGGCCGGCGGCGATGCCGCCGAGGTAGGAAACGATGAACCGGACGGTCACCTCGGGCGGGGTGATCGAGGCCCCGCCGATCGCGACGTTGACGCTGACGGCGAACAGGACCAGGGCGGTGCCGTCGTTGATCAGACTCTCGGCCTTGAGCACCGTCAGCGATCGGCGCGGCAGCTTCTTGGCCAGACCGGCCACCGCGGCCGCGTCGGTGGGCGACAAGACCGCGCCCAAGACGCCGGCCGCGTGCGGGTTCATGCCCAGCGCCCGTGCCGTCCACGACACCGCGACCGCGGTGGCGATCACCAGGACGACGCTGAGGAAGACGATGATGCGCGCGTTGGCCCGGATCTCGCGGAAGCTGGTGTTGAGGCCCTCCCAGTACAGGATCGCGGGAAGAAACAGCAACAACACGATCTCGCCGTTGACATGGATGTGCGCGAAATGGGGGATCAGGCCCACCAGGACGCCCAGGAAGATGAGCAACACCGGGGGGCCGACGCGGTAGCGCCGTCCGATGACCGTCCCCACGATGACGGTGGACACCAGGGCAACGATCAGTTCGAGGCCAAACACCAGCCCATCCTGCCGGACGCCACGCATGGCGTCCTCGTCGCCTATCTTCGGTCTGGATCAGACCTATTAGGCTCCGGAGCGACACCGAAGGGGGATCTGGTGAAGGTCAGGCTGCTGGTGACAGTCGCCGCGCTCATGTTGTCGACGGTGGTGGGCTGCCACTTCGCCTCCAGGAACCCGCCGTCGACCAAAACGCTCCAGGTGCCCATGACCGACGTGCTGACGCAGAGCGAGATCACCCAGACCGTCACCCTCGCCGTCGGCAACACCCTGATCGTGCAGCTGGGTTCCAACTACACCACGCCCTACCGGTGGAACCCCGACACCAGGATCGGCGACTCGTCGGTCATCAAGCAGCTCAGTCACGAGTTCGAGCAGCCGGCCTCGGACGCCCTGGGGGCGCCGGGCACCGAGGTGTGGACGTTCAGCGCGCTGAAACCGGGGACCACCACGGTCAGCACGGCCTACACCAGCTTTGTGGGCAAGGACGCCAAGCCCGCGTGCACCTACACGCTGACCGTCACCGTGCAATAAGGCTGCGGGCTCATCGGTCGTCGGGCTACGGTCTGGTCGTGTTCGGATTTCTTCGCAACCTGACCCAAATCGGCCAGCTGCCCGCGCCGTTGCGCGAGGAACTCGAAGCCGAGGGGATCACCTTCAGCGCGGGACGGGTCGGGGTGGTCCGGCACTTCAGTGGCCATGTGCCCGGGGTGTATTCGGCCTCCGGGGTCTCCCGCTATACGGGCGGGTTCGCGTTCAGCGCCGCGCGGATCGTCGCCACCTTCCCGGCCCGCGGTGACGCCAACCTGCGCTCCATCGACTGCCCCTGGGATACCGACAAGGGTCCGGCGCGGGCCACCATCACCAACAAGGGCCTCGGGATCGACATCGATCTCCGCGGCGTCGACCCGGCCTTCAGCGGCTCGATGCGGCTCAACTACAAGAAGAAGATTCCCGACGAGGTGCTCGAAGCCCTGCCCCGGACGGCGCTGCGAGTGCCGGTGGACCCGGTGTTCGTGTACCGGGCGGCCGGCGTGCGTCCCAAGGCCTGACCCCTACGAAACCTCCGGCGCCGCAAGCACATCGGCGCGCAGGTGCGCCGCATAGACTTCGGCGAGGAACTGCTCGACGGCGACCGCGGTGTGCGCGGCGCGGACCGAGCCGAAGATGTCGAAAGCGTGTTGGGTGAGCGGCAATTCGGCGTAGACCACCGGTTGGACACTGGTTTTCCGCAGCTGTTCGACGAGCGTGCGGGCCTGCTCGACGTAGGCCAGCGAGTCGTTGCGCCCGTGCAGGACGAAAAACGGGGGAGCGTCGGGATGGACGTGGTTGACCGGTGACGCGGCTTCGAACGTCTGCAGGTGCGTGTCGGGCTTCTGCTTGATGATCGATTTGATCAGCAGCCCCGGCATCATCGGATGCAGCGTCTTATCGAATCGGGTGAAGTCGTAGATGCCGTAGAACGGCACGGCCGCCTGCACCCGGGTGTCGGCGTCTTCGAAACCCGGTTGGAACTGCGGGTCATTGGGCGTCAGCGCGGCCAGCGCCGACAGGTGGCCGCCGGCCGAGCCGCCGGTGATGACGACGAAGTCGGGGTCACCGCCGTATTCGGCGATGTGCTCTTTGACCCAGGCGAGGGCGCGCTTGACGTCGACGATGTGGTCGGGCCAGGTGTTGCGCGGGCTGTGCCGGTAGTTGATCGCCACGCAGACCCAGCCCAGCTCGGCGAGGTGGCTCATCAACGGATGCGCTTGTCCCCGTTTGTTCCCCGTCGTCCAGGCGCCGCCCGGGATCTGGAAGAGCACCGGCGCCTTGCCGGCCGGGTCCAGGTCGGGACGGCGCCAGATGTCGAGGTGGTTGGCGCTGCCGTATTCGCCGTAGCTGATGTCGGAGTCGTGGGCGTAGTCGCGGTAGATCCGCAGCATCCTCAGGAGACCTGGCGTCTTGGCGGTGCCGGCGCCGGCGGGCCGGCGCCACAGACCCCTCGTCTCGGTGAGCCGATCGGGCCCCAGTCCGTCGTCCAACGCCTCGGTTAGCGGGACGTTGGCTCGATGGCCCGCGCGGCTGAGGTTCAACAGGCCGAGGGCCGAGAGGCCGGCGACGACCCACGCGATGATGCGCAGCGGCGGGTTGATGCGGCGGCCGGTCACCGCCAGTCCGGCGAGCTGGCTCAGCAGCGTCTGCAGCGGTAATTCGGTGACGACGAGGCCGAACATCCAGGAGTACAGCGACGGGAATCCGCCGCGCGCCAAGGGCCGGTAGGCGTTGACGGTGGACGCGGCGGTGACGGTGGTGACCGCGGCCGCCCCTATGTGCCGGATGACGTGGAGGATTCTCGCTGTCCGCATGGCCTCACCTTACGAGTAGCTGACTCTCGGATTCGCTAGCGCATCTGCTAGCGGATTTGGGAAGGGCTTTGTCGTCTCGGAGAGGTGCCGCACCCGCCAGTCGCCGTGCCGTCGCACCCAACAGCCCGCCGTGCCGCGCCCACCAGCCCGCCGCCTCGCCCCAACACCGCGCGCACCTCTTCGGGTGGGGATGAGTGACTCGCGAAACCGCTAGCACCCGTGCTACCAACCCGGCGTGAACCACTACACCTACCGCGTCGCGTGGTCGCCGTACCACGGCCAATATGTCGGCACCTGTCTCGAATTGCCGTTCATGCGGCGCGAAGCGCCGACCGCGCAAGAGGCCATCGGCGAAATCGAGACGGCCGTCGACCGCCACGTCGAAATCATGTTGTCGACCGGCGAAACGGTTCCGACCCCCATGGCGGACCGCCGCTACAGCGGCACGATCGTGATCAGGACCTCCCCGGAGCTGCACAGCCGCCTCGCGGTCGAAGCCGCCGAACAACAGGTCTCGATGAACCAGTGGGTGGTGCAGCAGCTTTCGGGCCGGCGGCCCAGCGACACGTTCGGGCTCTCCGGCTGGGATTAGCGGCCCGCGACGGCTAGGACGCTTCGGCTCTGCTCTCCAGCTCCTTGACCGGGGCGGGGTCGTTCTCGGTCAGCCCGACCTTCGCCGCGCCGCCGGGCGAGCCGAGCTCGGTAAAGAAATCGGCGTTGATCTGCAGGTATTGGCTGTGCTCGTCGGGCAGGTCGTCCTCGTAGAAGATGGACTCGACCGGGCACACCGGCTCGCAGGCACCGCAGTCGACGCACTCGTCGGGGTGGATGTAGAGCATCCGCGCGCCCTCGTAGATGCAGTCGACGGGGCATTCCTCGATGCACGCCTTGTCTTTGATGTCCACACAGGGTTCGGCGATCACGTAGGCCACGGGGGTTGTCCTTCCTTCTGGCTAGCGGGGTCAGCCGGGTGCGGCCGTCAAAACACGGTCAGGCTGGCTAATTTAGCGGCTCGTGCCGGGCGTGAGTAGAGGTGCGGCGTTGTGGTGTCACAAGCTATAGTTGTGTCACACGATTTGATTGTGAGCTGTCGCCCATGCCCCTCAGCCCCCGGCTGCCCGAACTCGCGTCGTTCGAGGCGTTTCTGGCGATCGCCGAGACCGGCAGCCTCGGGCGGGCCGCACGCCAACTCGGGCTGACCCAGCAGGCCATTTCCCGCCGGCTCGCCACCATGGAGGCCCAGATCGGCGTGACGCTGGCCGTGCGCACGACGCGCGGCTCGCAACTGACGCCCGCCGGGCTGATCGTCGCGGACTGGGCGACCCGTCTGCTCGAAGTCGCCAACGAGGTCGACGCGGCTCTCGGCTCGCTGCGCAAGGAGGGCCGCGAACGCATCCGCGTGGCGGCCAGCCAGACCATCTCCGAACAACTCATGCCGCACTGGCTGCTGTCCCTGCAGGCCGAGGCGACGCGGCACGGCGACACCGCTCCTCAGGTGATCCTGACCGCCACCAACAGCGAGCACGCCATCGCCTCGGTCCGCGACGGCAGCGCGGATCTCGGATTTGTCGAAAACCCTGGCACGCCAAAGGGTTTGGGCAGCTGCGTGGTGGGGGAGGACGAGCTGGTGATCGTGGTTCCGCCCAATCACAAGTGGGCGCGACGGTCGCGGGTGGTCACGGCGCGCGAACTCGCGCAGACGCCGTTGGTGGCCCGGGAACCCCACTCGGGTATCCGCGATTCGCTGACGGCCGCGTTGCGCAAGGTGCTCGGCGAGGACATGCAGCAGGCCACGCCCGTGCTGGAGCTGACTTCCGCGGCGGCCATGCGCGCCGCCGTGCTCGCCGGCGCGGGCCCGGCCACCATGAGCCGGCTGGCGGTCGCCGACGACCTGGCGGACGGGCGGCTATACGCGATCAACATCCCGGAGTTGGATCTGCGGCGCAAGTTTCGGGCGATCTGGATCGGCGGACGAACGCCGCCGCCCGGGGCGATCCGCGACCTGCTCAGCCACATCACCAGCCGCACCGCGGCTGCGAAAGCTTAGGCCGCGGCGTCGTCGGCCAGCGCCTCGTCGTAGCGGTCCAGCACCGTCTCGGCCACCAGCCGGTGCGACCCCAGCGGCGCCGCCATCGCAATGTCGTTGTCGCGGGCGAACTTTGACACGCCGTCGGTGATGAAGCCGGGCGCCAAGAACCACGGCGCGATGACCAGCCGGCGCGCGCCGCGGCGGCGCAACTGGTCGGCAGCACTCGCCACCGACGCCTCGGGCCGGGTGGCGAATGCGGTTGTGGCCGCGGCCCATTGGGTTCCGGCGGCCAGCCGGCCCGCCACTTTCCTGGTGCGCGCGTTGGCGGCAAGGTTCGACGAGCCGATCGCGACCACCATCACCCCGAGATCGTCGTCGTGTGGCGACACCCCGACCTCGGCGAGGCGTTCGCGCAGCACCGAGACCAGCCGATCGTCCTCGCCGAGCACGTCGGCCTGCCGGACGCCGTGCGCTCGGGCGTCGGCGATCTGCTGGGGAATGTCCAACCGCGCGTGATAGGCGCTGGCCAGCAGGAAGGGGGCGACCACCGCGCGGCGGCTGTCCGGCAACCCGGCCAGCACGTCGACGAAGTTTGGGGCGTTGAGTTCCAGGAACGCCAGCCGCACGCCGAGGTCCGGCCGCATCCGCGAGAGACGGTCGGCCACGGCTTCGGCGTTGGCGCCCGACCGGGGGTCGCGGCTGCCGTGCGCGGTGAGTACGAGCGTGTTCATCGAATCCTCAGCGCAGCTCGTCCTCGTCGGCGCGCAGCGCCCAGGAGGCGAACGTCTCGCCGTCCTGGCGGCCGTCCAGGTACTTGCGGGTGACCCGGTCGATGTAGTCGCCCAGTTCGGCGCTGGTGACCTTGTGCTGGCGCAGTTTTCGGCCGAAGCCGCTCTGCTCGCCCAGGCCGCCGCCGAGGTGCACCTGGAAGCCCTCGACCGAGTTGCCGTCGCCGTCGTCGATCCACTGGCCCTTGAATCCGATGTCGGCCACCTGAATTCGGGCGCACGAGTTGGGGCATCCGTTGAGGTGCACGCTGATCGGCAGGTTGAGCCGGGAATCGACGTCGGCCAGGCGCTGTTCCAGCTCGGGCACCAAAGTCTGTGCGCGCACCCGTGTTTCGGCGAACGACAGCTTGCAGTACTCGATTCCGGTGCAGGCCATGGTGTTCTTGCGCCACGACGACGGCCGTGACGGCAGGCCCAGCGCGTCCAGGCCGGCGACCAGTTCGTCGACCTTGTCGTCGGGAACGTCGAGGATGACCAGCTTCTGGAAGGGCGTCCACCGGGCCCGGTCGGAGCCGGCCTTCTCCATCAGGTCGGCCACCGCCGACAGGGTGCTACCCGTCACCCGCCCGACGATCGGCGCTACGCCAACGGCGTTGAGCCCGTTCTTGATCCGCTGCACCCCGACGTGGTCGATGGTGTGCTTGACCGGCGCGGGCGCCGGTCCGTCGATCAGCCGGCGGTTGAGGTATTCCTGTTCGAGAACTTCGCGGAACTTCTCCACGCCCCAGTCCTTGACCAGGAACTTCAGCCGGGCCTTGGCGCGCAGCCGCCGGTACCCGTAGTCGCGGAACAGCTGGGTGACGCCCTCCCAGACGTCGGCGACCTCGTCCAGCGGCACCCACGCGCCAAGGCGCTGGGCCAGCATCGGATTGGTCGACAGGCCGCCGCCCACCCACAGGTCCAGGCCGGGCCCGTGTTCGGGGTGGTTGACGCCAACGAACGCGATGTCGTGGGTCTCGTGGGAGACGTCCTGCAAACCGGACACCGCGGTCTTGTACTTGCGCGGCAGGTTGGCGTACTCGGGGTTGTTCAGCGAGCGGCGGACGATCTCGTCGATTGCGGGCGAGGGGTCGAGGATCTCGTCGAGCGAGTCGCCGGCCAGCGGCGACCCGTGGATGCCACGCGGGCAGTCGCCGCAGGCCTCGGTGGTCTGCAGCCCCACGGATTCGAGCCGGCGCCAGATCTCGGGGACGTCCTCGATGCGGACCCAGTGCAGCTGCAGGTTTTCCCGGTCGCTGATGTCGGCGGTGTCACGGGCGAATTCGGTGGAGATCTGGCCCAGGGTGCGCATCGTGTGCGCGGTCATCGCCTTGCCGTCGGAGCGGACCCGCATCATGAAGTACTTGGCTTCGATCTTGTCGGTGTTCTCGTCACCGGTCCAGCTGCCGTCGTAGCCCTGCGCGCGCTGGGTGTAAAGGCCCATCCAGCGGAACCGCCCGCGCAGGTCGTCCTTGGCGATGCTGTCGAAGCCCTCTTTGGCGTAGACGTTGATGATGCGGTCGCGCACGTTCAGCGGCGCGTCGTCGGACTTGAACTGCTCGGCGTGGTTGAGCGGTTCGCGATCGCCCAGGGCCCACTGACCGTCGTTGCGTGTCTTGACGGGACGTGCGGTGGTCATATGGCGTTCTCATTCCTCGCGGCGACGCATTGTCTGCGGTTATGCGGCCACAGGATGGGCTGTCGGGCCGCGGCATCGCGATGATGTTGGGTCTTTTGGCACCCGCAAGTTCGTCGTTGGACCCACGGGTCGCGATTTCCATGGTGCACCAGTTACGACGGCGTCAGTAGAGGTCATGTGTTGTGAAGGCACAACCGCGCGTTGTGTGCGCTGCTTCACGTCTTTGCCTTGGCGGCCAGCGGGATTGGGCCGGCGTTTGCCGGATTCGCAGTAGTGTGGCCGCTTATGAGCACCTCCGACGTCCACGACGTGATCGTTATTGGTTCGGGTCCTGCTGGGTATACCGCGGCGTTGTATGCGGCGCGGGCGCAGTTGGCGCCGGTGGTGTTTGAGGG
>NZ_LZKY01000096.1:0-19365 GCF_001673055.1 Mycobacterium sp. 1245801.1 | reverse complement strand
GCTGCAGTCCTTCGCCTTCTGGGACATCGCGACCTTCCTGCTCAACGGCTCGTTGTGGGTGTTCGTCGGCGTCCAGATCCCGGGTGCGCTGCGCGGCATCGTGGGCGTCGACGGCGGAGTTCGCCACGCCTTGTTCGTGGCGTTGGTGATCACCGGCGTGGTCATCGTGTCTCGCATCTTCTGGGGAGAAATCACCACCCTGCTGATCCGGCTCATCGACCGCCGCGAGGTGCAACGCGAACGTCGGGTCACCTGGCGGCAGCGCTTCGTCACCGTCTGGGCGGGATTCCGGGGCGCCGTCTCGCTGGCCGCGGCGGTGGCCGTGCCGGTAACGACGCTGAGCGGCGCGCCGTTCCCCGACCGCAGCCTGCTGATCTTCATCGTCACCGTCGTCATCCTGGTGACCGTGTTGGTGCAGGGCAGCACGCTGCCCGCCGTCGTCCGCTGGGCGAACATGCCCGAGGACGCCACCCACGCCGAGGAGCTGCAACTGGCTCGATGTCGGGGCACGCAGGCCGCCCTGGCCGCACTGCCCACGGTCGCCGACGAGGTCGGCCTCAGCGACGAGCTCAGGCGCCGGCTGCAGAAGGAATATGAGGAAAAGGCCGCGTTGGTCCTGGCGACCGAAAACGGTTCGCCGGACACCCGCATCCTCAAGGGTCGTGAGAAGGTCCGCCGGGTGCGGCTGGGCGTGCTCGAACACAAGCGCCGGGAGATCACCGCGCTGCGCAACCAGAACCTGATCGACGACATCGTATTGCGCGAGTTGCAGAACGAGATGGATCTCGAGGAAGTGCAGCTTCTCGCCGCCGCGGTCGACGACGGCGACGAGGAGGAGTAGGGCCCGTCGGCGCCCGACCGTACAGTCGGGCCCATGCTGCACACCGTCGCGATCCGCGGGTATCGCTCGCTGCGCGAGGTCATCCTGCCGCTGGGCCGGCTGTCGGTGATCACCGGCGCCAACGGCGCCGGCAAGTCGTCGCTGTATCGCGCGCTGCGGCTGCTGGCCGATTGCGGCCGCGGCGAGGTGATCGGGTCGCTGGCGCGCGAGGGCGGGTTGCAATCGGTGCTGTGGGCCGGCCCCGAGCAGCCGGCCGGCGCGCGACGCTCCGGGAAAACCGAGGGCACCGTGCGCACCCGGCCCGTGTCCCTCGAAATGGGTTTCGCGGCGGACGATTTCGGCTACCTGGTGGATCTGGGCCTGCCGCAGTCTGCCGGGGAGTCGGTGTTCGCCCGCGATCCGGAGATCAAACGCGAGGTGCTGTTCGCCGGTCCGGTGCTGCGGCCCAGCACGACGCTGGTGCGACGATCGCGCGTCTTCGCCGAGGCCAGCGCGGATTCCGGCGGCGGTTTCGACGAGTTGTCCCGGACCCTGCCGTCGTATCACAGCGTACTCGCCGAGTACGCCCACCCGCACGCGCTACCCGAGCTGGCGGCCGTGCGAGAACGATTGCGCGGCTGGCGGTTCTACGACGGCTTTCGGGTGGACGCGGGGGCGCCCGCGCGCCACCCGCAGGTGGGCACCCGCACCCCGGTGCTCGCCGACGACGGCAGCGACCTCGCGGCCGCGATCCAGACGATCCTCGAATCGGGGTTCGACGACCTGACCCGGGCGGTCGCCGAGGCGTTCGACGGCGCCACCGTCTCGGTGGCCATCCATGATGGGTTGTTCGACCTCCAGCTGCGTCAGCGCGGCATGCTGCGCGCACTGCGCGCGGCCGAGTTATCCGATGGCACACTGCGTTTCCTGCTGTGGGCCGCCGCGCTGTTGAGCCCGCAACCGCCGTCGCTGATGGTGCTCAACGAGCCCGAGACCTCGCTGCACCCCGACCTGGTGGCACCGCTGGCCTCGCTGATCCGCACCACCGCCGCGAAGACCCAGGTCGTGGTGGTCACCCACTTCCCGCACGCTGCTGGAATTCCTGGGCACAAGTCCGCTGGGCGAGGGCTCCGACGGCGAGGCCGTCGAAATCGAGCTGTACAAGGACTGGGGCGAAACACGCATCAGCGGCCAGACTCTGATCACCACGCCCCGGTGGGACTGGGGCGCGCGCTAGGCGAAAATTGCCCACTAGGCAATCTTGCCCACCGGGCAATCGGCGTACGTTGGGCGCTATGAGCGGGCTCCGGGAGCGCAAGAAGGCCGACACCCGGCGCGCGCTCAGTGACGCCGCGTTGCGGCTGGCTTTCGAGCGCGGCCTGGAAAACGTGACGCGCGAGGACGTCGCCAACCTGGCCGGCGTCTCACTGCGCACGTTCAACAACTACTTCAGCGGCAAATACGAGGCGCTGGCCTACCGGCAGGCCGAACGCGTGCGTCGCAGCGTCGATGCGCTGCGGCAGCGGCCCGCCGACGAACCGCTCTGGACCGCGCTCACCCATGCCGTGCTGGAACCCCTGGAGGCCGACTTCGGCGATGTGCACGGTGACGAGAACCGCGTCCCCAGCCGCCAAGAGCTCGTCGAGGTCCGCAAGCTCGTCATGCATCCGCAAGTGCGGAATTCGGTGCCGCACAACCTCTTCGACGAGTTACTCAACGTCATCGCCGAACGCACGGGGACCGACCCCGATCACGACCTGTACCCCCGGTTGGTGATGGCCGTGGTACGGGCGGTCGGCGACGCCGCCGCCGACGCCTACGTGCGGGCCGATCCGCCGGTGGCCATCACCGCCCTGATCCGCGAGGGCTTCGCCGCCGTCAGCGCCGGACTACCCGAACCCACCAGAAAGAAGGCACGTCATGGCTGACGAACACGCCGACGTCGTCATCGCCGGCGCCGGGCCCAACGGACTGCTGGTGGCCTGCGAATTGGCGCTGGCCGGCATCAGGCCCGTCGTGTTGGACGCCCTGCCCGGTCCCAGCTCCGAGCCGAAGGCGAACGGCCTTGTCGGCCAAGTGGTTCGGATGCTCGACTTGCGCGGCCTGTACCGGGAGTTCACCGGTGACCCCAATCCCCCGCAACCGGTCTACGGGTGGATCTTCGCGGCCATGACGCTGAACTTCTCCCAAGTGCCCGAGAACCCGATGTACGCGTTGCCCATCCAGCAGCCCCGGGTGGTACGGCTACTGGAGAAGCGGGCGCGGGACCTCGGAGTGGACATCCGCTGGGCGCACCAACTGACCGGCCTGCGGCAGGAAGCGGATTCCGTTGCGGTGACCGTGTCCTCGCCGGAGCGCGAGTATCGCATCGACGCCGGTTATCTGGTGGGCGCCGACGGCGGACGCAGCCTGGTCCGCAAGACCGTGGGCATCGGGTTTCCCGGGTACACATCGCAGACCGTCGGGCGGCTGGCCCACGTGCACATCCCCGACGGACTCCGCCGCGCCGACGGCGGCATCGAAGTTCCCGGGTTCGGCCGGATTGCGTTCGGTCACACGCGATTGGATTGCGGCGGGCTGATCTATGCCGAGTTCGAACCGGGCCGCTCGCTGTTCGGCACCATCGAGTTCGGGCCGCCGGTGGAGGACAAACCGATGAGCCTGGCCGAACTGCGCGAGAGCGCGCGTCGCGTCCTCGGCGTGGATCTGCCGTTCGAGGAACCGAAAGGCCCGGGGCCGCACGCCCTGCGCCGGATCAACGGGCAGAACACACGCCACGCGGAGCGCTACCGCGACGGACGAGTTCTGCTGCTCGGCGACGCCGCCCATGTGCACAGCGCCATGGGCGGGCCGGGCCTGAACCTTGGCCTGCAGGACGCGATGAACCTGGGCTGGAAGCTGGCGGCCGAGCTCATGGGAACGGCGCCGGCCGGACTGCTCGACACCTACCAGTCCGAGCGCCACCCCGTGGGTCAGCGCGTCATGATGCACTCGATGTCGCAGACCGCCCTCATGGCGCCGGGGCCCGAAGTCGCGGCGCTACGAACGCTCATGGGCGAACTGTTCGCCCTTCCCGACGTCGCCCGGCACATGGCGAAACTGCTGGCCGGCAACGATGTTCGGTACGACGTAGCTGACGACCATAGACTGTCGGGCTGCCTGGTGCCGGACCTAAGGCTCGATGACGGCCGGCGCGTCGCCGAGCTGCTGCACGACGCCCGCCCGGTGCTGCTCGACCTCGACGGCGCCTTCGCGGACACGGCAAGTGGCTGGACCGATCGTGTCGACACCGTCACCGCGAGCATCGCCGAGCGGCCCGCCGCGGCGCTGCTGATCCGGCCGGACGGCTATGTCGCGTGGGCGGCCGACGAATTCGGGCCGGCCGACGAGGCGGCCCTACGCGCGGCGCTGCAGCGCTGGTTCGGGCCGCCGACGAGCGCATAGCGGCGCCAGCGGCCAGACTGGGCAACATGGCGTCCACAGAACAGGGTGAGCCCGTGCGCAGCGCCCAAAAGATCGTCGACGTCTTATCGGCGCAGGGCGTGCAGTACGTATTCGGTGTGCCCGGCGCCAAGATCGACGCCGTGTACGACGCCCTGGTGGACGGTGGACCGCAGCTCGTGGTGTGCCGCCATGAACAAAACGCGGCGTTCATGGCCGCGGCGACCGGGCGGCTCACCGGCATCCCTGGCGTCGTACTGGTGACGTCCGGGCCCGGCACCGCCAACCTGGCCACCGGTTTGCTGACCGCCAACACCGAACAGGACTCGGTGGTCGCGCTATGCGGCGCGGTGCGCCGGGAGGACCGGCTCAAGCGGACGCATCAGTCGATGGACGCCGCCGCATTGCTCAAGACGGTGACCAAGTTCACCGGAGAGGTCAACGACCCCAACGATGTCGCCGAGGCCACCGTCACCGCCTTTCGCGCCGCGGTCGCCGAGCCGCGCGGAGCGGCCGCCGTCGTGCTGCCCGCCGACGTGTTGGCCGCACCCACCACAGCGGGCATCACCCGCCGCCTTCCGATCCCCGAGTTGGCGGCGGCCCCGGCGTCCGCTATCCGCAGGGCCACCGAGGTGATCCGGGCCGCGCGCCGCCCCGCGCTGCTCGTCGGTAGCCGCGGCGCCGATCCGGACAGCTGCCTGGCGCTGCGCGCCCTGATCGCCACCACGGGTCTGCCGGTGGTGGAGACGTTTCAGGCCGCCGGGGTGGTGTCACGATCGCTGGAAGACAACTTCTTGGGCCGGGTCGGCCTGTTCCGCAACCAGCCCGGCGATGTCATCGTCGGTCAAGCCGACGTCCTGGTCACTGTCGGCTACGACGCCGTCGAATATGACCCGGGACTGTGGAACAGCGACGTCGACCGCACCGTGGTGCACATCGACTCGATTCCGGCCGGGATCGACAACAGCTATCAGCCGACGAACGAGTTGCTGGGCGACATCGCTGCCACTCTCGCCGCCTTGACGGACACACTCACCGACCTCACCCTCGCAAACGAATATCAAGACGAGATCAGCGTGCTGCGAAAACGCTTGTCGCACATCGATATCACTGCGGGCTCTCGAAAACCGGAGGGGGCCGCCCTCAATCCGGTCGCCGTTGTGCTGCGGCTGCGCGAGGAACTGGGCGACGACGCCACCATCGCCTGCGACATCGGCTCGGTCTACATCTACATGGCCCGCCGCTTCCGCGTATACGAGCCGCGCCGACTGCTGTTCTCCAATGGGCAGCAGACCCTTGGGGTTGCTCTGCCCTGGGCGATGGCCGCATGCCTGGCGCGGCCCGGTACGCCGGTCGTGTCCGTCTCCGGGGACGGCGGGTTTCTGTACTCCAGCCAGGAGCTCGAGACCGCAACCCGGCTGGGTTTGTCGTTCACTCACATCGTCTTTCGCGACAACACCTACGACATGGTGGGCTTTCAGGAAGCCCTCAAATACGGCCGCAAGTCCGGGATCCAGCTCGGCGACTACGACATCGTTTCCTACGCAGCGGCTTTCGGCGCCAATGGGTATCGGGTGACCAGCCTGGACGAGTTCAGCGCCACGTTACGCCAGGCGTTGGCCGAGGACGGACCCTCGCTGATCGACGTTCCGGTGGATTACAGCCACAACGTCGACCTGGCCGAACAATTACACGACGACCCGTTCGAGTAGGGATCATGGACAAGCATTCCGGCGCGTACGAGCGATTCCGCAACTGGGCGACAGGGCTTCTCGCGCATCAAGACGCCGACAACGAGGTCTATCAGTTCTCCACGATCAGCGCATTGCTCGAGGGTGTATACGACGGCGACGTCACCGTGGCCGATCTGCTGCGGCACGGTGACTTCGGCCTGGGCACCTTCAACCATCTCGACGGCGAGATGGTGGTGCTGGACGGGGTGTGCTATCGGCTGCGTGCGGACGGATCCGCGAGTCGGGCGGCGGCGACCGACCGCACACCGTTCGCGGCGGTCACCAGGTTTCACACCGACTTCGAGATCGCAATCCAAACCCTCACCCGCCGAATGGATTTGACGAGTGAGATCGACCGCCAGATCGAAAGCCCCAACCTGATCTACGCCATCCGGGTCGACGGGCAGTTCCGCGAACTGCACACCCGCACCGTGATGGCGCAGCAGCCGCCCTATCCCCCGTTGACCCAGGCCACCGAAGAGCAGTCCGAGACCGTCTTCACCGACGTGTCGGGCACCGTGGTCGGATTCCGCACTCCCGACTTCGAACAGGGCATCTCCGTGGCCGGCTACCATCTGCACTTCCTCAACAACGAACGCAGCGCCGGCGGCCACATCCTCGACTTCACTCTCGATCGCGGCACCGTGGCGATCAGCGGGGCATCACAGCTGCATCTGAGCTTGCCCCGGTCCGGTCCGTTCCTCGACGCACAGCTGTCGGGCGCCGACCTCGCCGAGCGGATCAGCAAAGCCGAAGGCCCTAAAGGCGACTGACCCGAACGCGGCCGTCAGCATGCCGATTGCGGACGACGCGGACAACCGTGCAAGCGAAGTTCACGCAGTGTTAAGGCACCCGTCGGTCCAGCATTGATGAGTGCACACGCGCACCGCGTGTCCTCACGTTATGCGCGTTGTACAGGTCGCCAATTTCTATGGCCCTCGCTCCGGCGGCCTCCGCACCGCGATCGACCGGTTGGGCGCGGAATATTGCGCCAGCGGCCACGAGGTATTCTTGATCGTTCCCGGTCAATGCGCCGAGCGCGCCCAGCTGTACACCGGCGTGGTGCGAATCACGTTGCCGGCCCGCCTGATTCCTTTCACCGGCGGCTATCGGGCGGTACTGCCGGGACGGGTGAAGGCGTTACTGGCAGCGCTGCGACCCGACGCACTGGAGGTTTCGGACCGCCTCACCCTGCGGTCGCTCGGCCGGTGGGGACGCGATCACGGCGCCACGACGGTGATGATCTCTCATGAGCGCTTGGATCGCCTTGTCGGACAGCTTCTTCCGCGGAGGGCCGCGCAGAAGTTCGCCGACATCGCCAACGCGCGCACCGCGGCGAACTACGACACCGTGGTGTGCACCACCGGTTTCGCCCGCGAGGAATTCGACCGGATCGGCGCCGACAACACCGTTACCGTCCCGCTCGGTGTGGACCTGGAGACGTTTCATCCGCGCCACCACTCCTATCTGGTGCGCGAACGGTGGGCCGCACCGACGCAGCTGCTGCTGGTGCACTGCGGGCGGCTGTCGGTGGAAAAGCGGGTCGACCGCAGCATCGATGCACTCGGTGCGCTGCGCCACGCCGGTATCGACGCGCGGCTGGTGGTCGTCGGCGAGGGTCCGTTGCGGTCCAGGCTGGAGCGACAGGCCGCCCGCCTGCCGATCGACTTCACCGGCTTCGTCTCCGATCGCAACGCAGTGGCGCAGTTATTGGCCTCGGCCGATGTGACGCTGGCGCCGGGGCCGCACGAGACGTTCGGGCTGGCCGCGTTGGAGTCGCTGGCGTGCGGAACGCCCGCCGTGGTTTCGCGAACGTCGGCGCTTACGGAGATCATCACGCCGGACAGCGGGGCGTCGGCCGACAATGACCCGGCCGCCATCGCAAAAGCGGTCAGCGCCATCGCCAGTCGGCCCGAGCGGGAGCGACGCATCTCCGCGCGACGCCGCGCCGAGGACTTCACCTGGCACCGCGCCGCGGCCGGCATGCTGGCGTCGCTCGGCGCACCGGCCTTCGACGACCCGACCGGTCGTTCCGAACAGACCGCCTAGCGTTTCAGAAGTCCGACGCCGCCCACGTCCCCCGGTATGCCCGGGGTGCTGGCTAGGCTCGCTGGAGACCGATGAGGAGGATCCGGTGGGAGCACGCACTCAGGTATTGATCACCGCCGCCGAGTTGGCGGACATCATTTCGGCAGGCGACCCGGTGACCATCCTGGACGTGCGCTGGCGGGTCGACGCTCCCGACGGGCGGGCGGCCTACCTGGACGGGCACATTCCGGGCGCGGTGTACGTGTCGCTCGACGACGACCTCAGCGACCACACGGTGTCCGGCCGAGGCCGTCACCCACTGCCGTCGGGTCGTGCCCTGGAGGCCGCCGCGCGCCGCTGGGGGATTCGGCAGGGCGGCCTGGTGGTGGTCTACGACGACTGGAATCGCGCCGGTTCCGCGCGGGCCTGGTGGGTGCTGACGGCGGCCGGCATTGACAACGTCCGCATTCTGGACGGCGGCTTGGCCGCGTGGCGCTCGGCCGGGCAACGCCTCGAGACCGGGCCGGTCGATCCGGCGCCCGGGAATGTGACTGTGCCGCAAGATGATCTGTATGCCGGAAGCCGCCCCACGCTGACGGCCGAGCGGGTCGCCGAAGGCACCGTGACGCTGCTTGATGCGCGCGCACCGGAGCGCTACCGCGGCGACGTGGAGCCCCTCGATCCGGTCGCCGGCCACATTCCCGGCGCGAAGAATCTGCCCAGCACGTCGGTCCTCGCCGCCGATGGCACTTTCCTCGACGACGACGCACTCGCACAACTGTTGTCCGATCGCGCAATCGAGCGTCACGACGCGGTGGCCGCCTACTGCGGGTCGGGCGTCACCGCGGCGGTCACCATCGCCGCGCTCACCGCGGCAGGCCGCGAGGCTGCGTTATATCCGGGGTCGTGGTCGGAGTGGAGCTCGGATCCCGGCCACCCGGTGGAACGCGGCGACGCGTAGCCGCGTTTGGTCGCGCGGCGACCGACCATAGGGCGGTTCTGGAAAGCGCTAGCACGGGCGCTAGCGGATTTGAGAAGCGCCTAATGGTCGGAATACTCGTTCACCCGAGCGGCCTCACCTGCGACGGGCGCTGCGGGCGTTGATCTTTGGTACCCTGTGGTCGATAGCGCCTAGGGTTCCGACTTTCGAGTGCCTGGTCCGAGCGGCGCCACCGCGCCCCCGGATGGGACGCGGTCATCTGAACGGACAAAAGCCTGGAGGACCCCGGCCGGTGCGCCGCGCGCCGCCGAGAAGGTCCTTTCATGCTGGCTCTTTGCGTCCTCTTTCTCATCGCCCTGGGCGCCGGTGCGCTCGGTGGACTGGTAGGCACCGGGTCGTCGCTGGTGCTGCTGCCCGCGCTGGTCATGATGTACGGGCCGCGAATCGCCGTGCCCGTCATGGGGATTGCGGCGGTCATGGCCAATGTCGCCCGAGTTGCCGCCTGGTGGCGGCAGATTCGATGGCGACCGGTGCTCGCGTATGCGCTGCCCGGAACTCCCGCCGCCGTGCTCGGCGCCAACACCTTGCTGAGCATCCCGCAGGCCGTGGTCGACGGCCTGCTCGGCGTGTTTTTCCTCGCGATGATTCCGGTGCGCAGGGTCGCGGCGGCTCGGCAATGGCGGGTGCGGCTGCGTCACCTGGCCATCGCCGGCGCCGTCGTCGGCTTCCTCACCGGTATGGTCCTGTCCACGGGGCCGCTGAGCGTTCCCATCTTCACCGGGTACGGGCTCACCGGCGGCGCCTTTCTCGGGTCCGAGGCCGCCAGCGCCCTGGTGCTCTACGCCGGCAAGATCAGCACCTTCGGTCAGTTGGGTGCGCTCAACCTCGCCGTCGTAGCCCGTGGACTGGTCATCGGCGCCGCCTTGATGATCGGACCCTTCGTCACGCGTTCCATCGTGCGCCGAGCCCATCCCCGTCATTACGCGATGCTGATCGACCTGGTGCTCGTCGTCGCCGCCGTCGGCATGTTCATCGCGACGGCCACCTGCTGAATCATGTGGGCGCTAGAATCTGCCCGGCATGAATCCGCTTGGTAAGTCCACGCAATGACCGGCCGGCTCGACGGCAAGGTCGCGATCGTCACTGGCGCCAGCACCGGCCTGGGCCCGGTGCTGGGCTCGCTATTCGTCCGTGAGGGCGCCAGGGTATTGCTGGCCGCCCGACGTGAAGAGCTGGTCCACGCCGCCGCCCGTGCGGCCGGCCCCGGTGCCATCGCCATGCGCGCCGACGTGACCGATGAGAATGACGTCGCGGCCATGGTGGCGCGGGCGGTCGACGAGTTCGGCCACGTCGACATCCTGTGCAACAACGCCGCCGCGCCCGGCCAGGACCGCTGGATCTGGGAGCAGACGCTGGACAACTGGAACGCCACCTTCGCCATCGACGTCACCGCCGCGATGCTGTGCACCCGCGAGGTCCTCAACCGCTCGATGCTGCAGCGCCGCAGCGGCGCGATCCTGAACTTCTCGTCCACGGTCAGTTATTCCGGCATGGCGCGCAAAACGCACTATGTCACCGCCAAGGCGTCCCTGCGCGCGTTCACCAAGGCCGTCGCGCTCGAGGTCGGCCCGCACGGCATCCGGTGCAATTGCATCGTCCCCGGGGCCATCGACACCGAGCTGTGGCGCAACTGGTTGCAACGCACCGCGACCGAGCAAGGCGTCGACGTCGACACGGTTCGCGCGAAGCAACTCAAAGGCGTTGCCTTGCAGGACATCTCCTCCCCCGACGACGTCGCCAACCTGGCGTTGTTCCTCGCCAGCGACGACAGCCGAACCATCACGGGCCAATCGATCCCCGTCGACGCCGGAGGGTACATGCAGGGATGAGCGGGCCCGCCAAGCTGTCGGTCGAACTGCATCCGCCCGCCGGAGGCTCCACGTGATGCGGGTCAGGGCAGGCATATTCAGCCTCACCGCCGCCGCACCGGCCGACGACGACAGTTATCTGCGTTGGCACCTGCTGGACCACATGCCCGAGCAATACCAGCTGCCCGGCATCGTGCACGGGTTGCGCTGGATCGCCGACGGCGACTACCCCGACCACCGCCTTGCGTCCGAGGGACCTCTGGGCGAGATCGGCAACGCGGTGCAGTATCTCGTCACCGACCCCGTCGAGAAGACCTTCGACGACTTCGTGACCCTCGGACGCGCCTTGCGCGACAACGGCCGATTCCCCGTCGTCAGGCCGTCGCTGCAAGTGGCCGGCCTGCGGCTGCTGCAGTGGCGATCGTCGCCACACGCGCTCGTTTCGCCCGAGGTGGTGCCGTTTCGCCCGCACCGCGGCGTCGTGCTGATCGTTGAGGAACCCACCGACGGCCGGCCGGACGACTGGCTGCAGTGGTTGCATGCCGAGCACTATCCGGGGCTGCTGGCGACGCCGGGCACGGCCGGCGCGTGGACGTTCGGTTCCAGCGCCGGCTGGAGCCACCTGCCCCGGGGCTGGCGAACCGATCACCAGTACATCACCGTGATCTACCTGGACGAGGATCCGCTGGCCACGACCGGGGCGTTGGCCCCGATCATCGAAGAGCGTTGGCGTTCAACGGCGGTGCGGCCGGTGTTCGCCGGGCCGCTGCGCAGCATGATCAGCTGGGACGCCTGGCCGTAACGAACAGGCTTTATAGTCCTCTTGAGCGTCTAGCGGAGGACAGGGATGACGAATCGGAACAATCGGCGGTGCGTCGCGCCCGCGGCTGTCGCCCTCGGCCTGGTGGCGTTGGCGGCCGGCCTGCCGGCGTGCTCATCCAAGGGGGATCACCCGGCCGCCGCCCCGAGCTCGGGCCCGGCGTTGGCGAGCACCACCGTCATGATCGACGGGAACAAGCACACGATGATCGCCGCCGTGGACTGCACGCGATCGGCGGCCCAACCGAGTGCGTCTCCCCCGGAATCGGGCGACCTGACCACCCGGATCAGCGTGCACGACGATGCCGCATCGGTGTCGCTGGCCGTGTCCGACGAGCAACCGCCCACCGTCGACGGCTTCGCCATTTCGCTCAAGCTGGACAACGGCCAGTACCAATTGCCTTACCAGGGAACGAAATCGCCGACTCAGGTGCAAGCGACCAAGGACGGCAAGAGTTATACGGTGACCGGGACCGGCCAGGCGACCACACCCGGCCAAAGTGGTTTGCGGGACGTTACGTTCGGCATTCACGTGACGTGCCCGTAGGCAGATAGTTGTCTGCCGCGACGGCCTCTGCGATGCTGACAGCTTGGACATCTTTGCGCAGTGGCAAGACGGCGGCACCGAGCTGCGATGGCGCTCGACGACCGCGGCCAACGACGGCGCAGAGGTCGCGGTGTTCACGCGCCGGTGCGGCACCGTCGGCGCGCCCGCATTGGTGTTGGTGCACGGCTTTCCGACCAGCAGCATCGACTATTTCGCACTGGCGGGTGAACTGAGCGCGGAGTTCGACATCTACCTGCTGGACTTTCCCGGCTACGGACTTTCCGACAAACCACCCGAGCCCTACACGTACTCGCTCTACGACGACGCGCGCCTGCTCGTCCATGCGATCACGCAAGTGTGGAGACTCACCGAATACCGCATGCTGACCCATGACCGCGGTACCAGCGTCGGCATGATCGCGGTGAGCATGCTGGCCGCCCTGGACCCGTCGGCCGCACCCGTCGACCTGATCTTGACCAACGCCAACATCTACCTTCCGCTGGCCAACCTCACCGCATTCCAGACCGCGCTGCTCGACCCCGCGACCGCGCGCGCCACCGCGGCGGCGACGACGCCCGAGATGCTGGCGGCCGGCATGGGCGCGAGCACGTTCATGCCGCGACGCACGCTGGAAGACCCGGAGATCGCCGCCCTGGCGAAAAGCTTTGCGCACAATGACGGAATCCGGGTGCTGCCCGACACCATCCAGTATCTGCACGAGCGCGCCGCCGACGAAACGGGTTGGCTGGAAGCGCTTTCCACGAGCGACGTCAACACGACGGTGATTTGGGGCGTCCACGACAACGTGGCACCGTTGCGGGTCCCCAACCACGTCTGGCAGACGTATCTAAGGAACAAGCCGGGCCGCAACCGCTACTGGGTGATTCCGGGCGCCGACCACTATCTGCAGTGCGACGCACCGGGGCAACTGGCCGAGATCGTGCGCCTCACCGCCCAAGGCGACGATATTTCGTTGCAGACCTTGGGAAACCAGCCCGACGGCGCGGTCTTGGTGGACCACAGCGGCTCCTAGCTCGCCGAACGTGAAACTAACTTCACTCTCGTCGCCGAGGGTGAAACTAACTTCACACTCGGCGACGAAAAGGCCCGGTCTATGGCGTGACGACGGGTAGGCGCGCCCACCCGCGCACGCTCGCGGTGTGCGCCCGCTGGGCGTTCGCGTAGTCGACTTCCCAGTCCGGCCAACGCTTCAGCACTTCCTCGAAGGCCACCCGCGCTTCCAGCCGCGCCAGCGCGGAACCCAGGCAGAAATGCAGGCCCTGCCCGAAGCTGAGATGGCTTCCGCGGCGGTGGATGTCGTAGCGATCGGCATCCGGGAAGTGGCTTTCGTCGCGGTTGGCCGACGCGTTCAGCAGCAGCATGAACGACCCCTTGGGAACCACGCGCCCATAGTGCTCGGCATCGCGCGCGACGTAACGGGCCTGCACCGGTGACGGCGGCTCGTACCGCAGCGTCTCCTCGATCGCCCCGGGGATCAGCGACGGGTCCGCAACGAGTTCGCGGCGTTGATCCGGGTGATCCGACAACAGTTGGCCCATGAAACCGATGAGGCGGGCGGTGGTTTCGTTGCCGGCACCGGCGATCATCGCGGTGTAGGACAGCACCTCCGTCCGCGACAGCGGGCGCCGCGTCCCGTCCGGCTCGTCGATCTCGGCCCGCAGCAACTCCGTCATCAGGTCGTCGGAGGGATGATCGGCCCGCCATTCGATGTATTCGGCAAACAAGGCAATGGAATTCGCGAACACATTGGCATCGACCGCGGCTGGGTCGCTATCCCTGGACAGTTCGATGTTGGCGACGCTGCGGTCGCGGATCTTTTCCTGATCGGCCTCGGGAATGCCCAAGAGATATCCGATGGTCCGCATCGGCATCATCGCACCGAGATCGGCGATGAAATCGAAACCGCCCTGTCCGACCAGCGGGTCCAGTTCGCGGACACAGAAGCCGCGCACCAGATCCTCTACGGCCAGCATGCGCCGGGGCGTGAAGACGCGAGACAGCAGTTTGCGGTGCAGATCGTGCAGCGGAGGATCTTCGAACAGCAGAATGCCCGGCGGCACTTCGATATTCGCGAACAGGATGTCGGCGGTGGTGCCGCGGCCGGACCGGTAGGTCTCCCAGTTCGGCAGTTCACGCACCACGTCGTCGTACCGGCTCAGCGCATAGAAGTTGTACTTCTCGTTGTAGTACAGCGGGGCTTCTTCGCGCATCCGCTTCCACACCGGGTACGGGTTGTCGTCGATCTCGACATCGAACGGGTCGTAGTACAACTCGACGGCGCTGGGGCTTGTCATTGTCGGATCCCTATCTCAGTCGTTGCGGTGCAAGAAGCCATGTAGGAGTGCTTGGACGAGTTCCTCAACGATCACCTCCCGCGGCGGTGGATGGTTTCCGAAGTAGGTCGAACGCAAAGCAGCCATGCCGGCGATCATCGATACGGTCGAGTGCGCCGGCAGGTCGGGGTGATCGGACCGCAATCCCCGTAATTGCATGCCCTCCACGCTGATTTGGCCCAGCACCGTGACCGCCCGGCGGATCTCGGCGATGCCGGCGTCGACCTTCTCGTCGTCGCTGAGACTGTCGGCGGCCATCAGCGTCAACAGCAAACCCTGATGTTCGACGAACACGTCGTAGAGCTTCGAGACGAACAGCCGGGTCAGCTCCTGCTCGTCGGTCTCCTCGGGAACCACCGATTGCCAGGTCTGGCCGAATTCGTCGACGAAGCTCACGAAGGGGACGACGAGCGCCTCGCGGAACAACGCGGCCTTCGAACCGAAGTTGCGGAACAGCAGGTGTTCGGTGACGCCGGCGGCCTGGGCGATCTCACGTGTCGTGGTGCTGCGATAGTCCTGGCCGGCGAAGAGCTCCCGAGCGGCGTCGAGCAGTAGCCGGCGCGGCTCGCCACGGGGGCGACGCGCCACCGTGGCCGGCGACGGGTGCTTAATTGCTCGCTGGGGCACCGATGTCCACTCCTCGAAGGGCCTTCGGGATAGTATCCACTATCTCGATAGGATAGTATCCACTACCTTAAAGCGAAACCATCGGAAGGGTGACACCATGGGCGCTGTCATCATGCTCGGCACGCTGTTCGGACTGATCGTTCTGATATTCGGCCTGGTGCTGCGCTTCGACCCCGAGGCGCGGCGCGCGCCGAGCGACGAGGGTCGCCGGTGAACACCCAGATGACGCCCGCGATGGCCGGGGCCCAGTACTTTTCCTACGTCGCGAGCATCGCGTTCCTGATCACGGGGATCTACCTGAGCTACCGGCGCCGGCGCATCCACCCGCTGTTGCTTCTCGGCATTTCGGCTATCTCGTTCTCCTGGATCGAGTCACCCTACGACTGGGCGATGTATGCACAGTTTCCGCCCGCGCTGCCGCGCATGCCGTCCTGGTGGCCGTTGAACGTGACGTGGGGCGGGTTGCCGTTAGCGGTGCCGATCGGTTACGTCTCCTACTTCATCATCCCTGCGGTGACCGGGGCCGCCGTCGGACGGTGGCTGAGCGCAAAGTTCAACTGGCGCAGGCCGATTACCTTGCTCGTGGTCGGCCTGGTCGTCGGTATCGGCTGGGCATTGTTTTTCAACGCCTTCACCGGCGCGCACCTCGGCAACTTCTACTACGGGTACGTGATTCCCGGCCTCGCGATCTTCGAGGGGACCAAGCACCAGTACCCGCTCTACGACTCGCTGGCCATGGGCATCCAGATGATGCTGTTCACGTATCTGCTCGGGCGCACCGATGCGCAAGGACGCAACGTCATCGACATGTGGGCGGATAAGAGGGCGAAGAGCCGCGGCCAGTCCGCGGTGCTCTCGATCCTGGCCGTCATCGTCGTCGGACACCTGGTCTACGGCGCGGTGTTCGCGCCGCACCTCATCACGAAGCTGGGCGGCTACGTCACCGCGGGGCCGACCGAGCAGCTGTATCCGGGCGTCCCCAACCAACCCAAATAAGGCAGCGATCACATGGGTTACGAGAGCACCGCGGAGCCGATCAAAATCGGCTATTTGATGGACTTCCGCTTGCCCCAGGGCTTTCCGAAGACCTATTTCGAGGACCTGACGCAACCGTTCGATCTGGTCTTCAAGAAGGGCGTCGAGCAAGGGCTGATCGATCGACCGATCGAGATCATCTACCGCGAGGTGGAGGGTCTACCCAAGGGATCGGTCAAAGCGGTCATCGACGCCTACGGCGAGTTGTGCGACGCGGGTTGCCTGGCGATCTTCGGGCCCAATATCGGGGACAACGCGATCCCGACCCGAGAGGCCATCGAGGAGCGCTTCAAGGTCCCCTGCATCAGCGTGACCGGGTCCGACGCAGCGCTCGGCGAGTGGTTCTTCGCCTACCCGATGGGCTCCCACACCGACGAGCCGATCTTCTGGTCCGACCTGCTCGCCAAGGGCGGTCACACCGAGGTCGGCGTGCTCGTGGAGCAGTCCCTGGTCGGCGAGGCGTATCTGAAGAACTTCCGGGATGCGTGCAGGCGCAAGAACATTCGCATCGTGGCCGAGGCGTCGATCGCCCAGACCGCCGGGGACGTGACGGCCGCGGTCCAGGCGCTGCACGACGCGAAGGCGCAGGCGATCGTGCACTGCGGATTCGGCTTCGGGATTGTGTTCGTCAACCCGGCGCTCGAGGCGCTGGGCTGGGATCCGCCCCGGTTTTGCGGTACCGCCTTCCAGAACGCCTGGCTCAACCACATCATGTGGAATGCGTTCATGGGCTGGACCGGCGTCGACCAGTACGACGAAGGCAACACGGTCGGGCAGAACTTCCTCGACGAGTACAACGAGGCCTACGGCCGGCGACCGGAATGGTGTGTGCCCGTGGTCAATCGGGACGTCGCGCACACGTTGTTACGGGCGCTGGCCGACGCCCACCCGTTGAGCCCGCGCGGCGTGAAGGAGGCGCTCGAACGGGTCAAGATGATGCCGGCCGCATCCGGCGCCCCGGGAACGCGGGTGTCGTTCGGTAACTGGTCGCGCCGCGCCTGGGTGGGCGCGGGTTACCTGGTGGCGCGGCGGCTCGACCCAGACGGAGTCAACTCACACCTCGTCGACCGGTTCGGCGAGGAGTAGGGGTCAGCCGAGGGCCTCGGGCAGCACGACTTCGCCCACCCGCTTCAGATACGGCCACGCGATGTCCGGCGGCAGCCCGCCGCACAATGGCGACAGGTTGAGCACCTGACCGGCCTTGACGCGCGAAATCGCTTCGGGCACAGAGATGATCACGTGTGACGTCGGTGTCTCACGCAGCTCGTCGATGGTGTTGACGTGCGAAAAGCCGGCCGTCGTCTCGTCCCCGGGATTCCACGCGGCATACGTTCGCACGTCGTGCAGCAGATGCTCGCCGATCTCTTTCCATGCCTGATCGACGTCGTCTGCGACGAACACCACCGAAGGCGTGTTGCGGTCCGGAAACATCGTCGGTCCGGGCTGATGACCGTGCTCGCGGCAGGCCTCCTCGTAGGCCTCGCGCATGCCCGGCGCGTTGGCGTTGCCCAGCATGCCCAGTCCGTATCTGCCGGCCCGGCGGGCCGCCGCGACCGTTCCGCCACCCCACATCAGTCCCGGCCCGCCGGCCGTCAGCGGCCGAGGCGTCACGGTGATCGACCGCCCGTCCTCGACGACGGTTTCACCGGCGAGCAGTCGCCGCAGCAGCGCGAGTTTCTCGTCGCAGAGGCGACCGCGCTTCTTGATCGGCACGCCGAAGTGTTCGAACTCCTCGGGCCGGTAGCCCAGGGCCAGGATGTACGACGCCCGCCCGTTGCTGATGATGTCGAGGACCGCCATGTCCTCGGCGAGGCGGACCGTCTCGTAGAACGGGAGGATCAGGATGAGGCTCAGCGCCAGGCGCTGGGTTCGCGCCGCCACCGCCGAGGCCAGCAGGAATGGCGACGGCAGGTAGCCGTCCTCGGAACCGTGGTGCTCACATAAAACGGCCGCCAGGCCGCCGTGCTCCTCGGCCCAGGCGGACATTGCGGGAGCCGCGGCATACAGATCGGTTGGGGGCGCAGCCCATTCGGGATCGCGCATGTCGAAGCGCAGTGTGTACACGGCAAACTCCTAGGTGGCCTAATCTTGGTGATGCACGTTACACCTTCAGTCGAAGGCGTAAAGCGGCAGCGCCATGGGAATGTCCAGCGAGCTCAGCAGCCCCGGCGGCGCCTCGACGACATACGGGATCGCGTTGACCACGCGCATGGCCGTGGCCGCCATGGCGGCCCGCCCGGCCCCGTGTCCTTCGGTATCGCCCAGCGTCAGCTCGCAGTGGATGTCGGGATCTCCCTCGATGTCGACCCGATAGGTGGCGTCGCAGGCCGACGCCGGCCACCCGGGGGCGACGTCGCGGGCCATCCGGATGACGTGCTCGATCACGATGGCCTCACGGCCGTTGACCACCCCCGCGGCGCGCGTGCGCACCGCGCCGCAGGTGCCCGCTCTTATCGTGCCGAAGGCGACCTCGATGTCCCGGTCCGTCAGCTCACGGTCGAGCGAACCGCGTATCTCCTCCACCTCGACACCGAGTCCCGCCGCCATGAGGTAAATCGGTGCCTGCCAAGCTAATTCGATGAATCCGGGGTTCTTGAGCATCGGCTCGAACTCGAGCGGCCGGCCAAAGCCCATCCCGTCCATCATCACGTCGGCGACCGGGTAGTGGTCGTTCAGCGCGACCTCGCTGGCCGTGATCCGGCGGATGCTCTTGGACTGCGTGGTCAACAGCAACGCGAGCTGATCGGAGGCGAAGCCGGGAAAGATGCCCGACGCGTAGAACGACGCCCGACCCGCTTTGGCCGCGCCGTCCAATTCATCGCGCCAGTTGGGCGCGAAGTAGGACGGCGGGTATACCAGGCTGGTCGACGACGTCGACACCACGTTGATCCCGGCTTCGAGCAGCTTGACGTAATCGGGGATGGCCAACGCGTCGCGCTCCGGCCCGCTGGCCGCATAGATGACGCAGTCGGGTTTGGCCGCGATCAGCGCGTCGGCGTCGTTGGTGGCCCTCAGCCCGATCGGCTCACCGCCGGCCAGTTCACCGGCATCCTTGCCGACCTTGTCCTCCGAGTGCACCCACACGCCGACCAAGTCCAGATTGGGGCGCCGCGAAATGGCGCGGATGGCGATCGAGCCGATGCCTCCTGTCGC